>JAAHGR010000286.1 GCA_010672425.1 Symploca sp. SIO2E6 | reverse complement strand
TCCTTGGTACTGAGGAGCAAAAATAGATCATAGGCCATTTGGAGTTTCCACCCTATCAACCGGAACACCAACCTTAGCTTATCTGTTGGCAGAGCAAATTCCTGTGGAACAGTTGCCGGTTGTTATTGGGAAACTCCAAATGGCCTATGATCTATTTTTGCTCCTCAATACCAAGGACTCTAACACCCTCAATTTTGATCTGCTCTCCTTTTGGCCTCTACTACTAGAAAACTCGGCTTCACCGGAACGGAACGCTTGGGCTTTTGGTCATACATTGGTGGAATATTGGACTGGGAATCTAGGGGTTGAAGTATTACAGGAACGGTTTGGTTACTATTTAGAATTTAGAATTTAGAATTCCCAATGCCCAATTCCCAATGCCCAATGCCCAATTCTCAATTCGCTTTAGCATTTCTACGCAACATCTCTGGCTTAATCCGCCTTAGGGCAGATGCGGGGAAGCGCTGATGCCACTCCTCATCCGAGATTGCCGCTAATTCCCTGAGAGTGGGAGCCACATTCTGTGGGTAAGGCTGAAATTCTGTCACATCGGTTTCTTGGGCAAAGCGTTGATTCCAAGGACAGACATCCTGACAAATATCACAACCAGCTACCCAACCTTGTAAGTGGGGTTTAATCTCGTCAGGCAATTGTTCTGCCCGATTTTCGATCGTATGATAAGCAATACAGCGGTTGCTATCAACAACGAAGGGTTCAGTAATTGCTCCTGTGGGACAAGCCTCCAGGCAACGAGTACAGGTACCACAATGTTCCGTGTGGGGCACATCTGGAGTTAAGGACAAATTAGTTAAAACCTCTCCCAAAAACACCCAACTGCCATATTCCCTGGTAATCAGATTACCATTCTTGGCAATCCAACCAATCCCTGCCTGCTGAGCCCATACTTTATCCTGCACTGGTCCTGTATCAGCATAGTAACGAGCCTGGATACCTTCCCCTTGCTCTTGCAACCAGCTGGTCAATGCCTTCAACTTTTTGTGCATTACTTTGTGATAATCACGACCCCAACCGTAACGGGAAATTTTAGCATATTCAGCACCTTCTGGACGTTGGTGAGGGGTGTAGTAGTTGAGAGCAACAGAAATTACTGATTGCACTTCAGGCATACAGGCACGGATATCGAAGCGTCGAGGATTGTTCATCCAGGTCATTTGAGCCTGATAACCCTTTGCTAGCCAAGTCTTGAGGTGTTGAGGCGCTGAGTTATGGTCATTGGCATCCACCGCAGCAATTCCGACTTTGTGGAAGCCTAGGGATTGGGCTTTTTGCTTCAATTGACTGCTGAGTGGTTCTTTCACATTAAATTGTTAAATTGAAAATTGTAGGTTGGGTAGAGGAACGAGACCCAACACCATTCTGTAGCGCGATCGCACTGATAATCATACTATGATACTTTTGGTTAAATTGCGATCGCTTAGTGCAGTCTCGCAAGGAACTTAAGTTCCTTGCTCATAGCTCAAGTCATCTTTAGATGACTGGGAAGATCCCAAAGTTGCTTTTTTAATTTCTTGTGGAACAGGCATCTTGCCTGTAATCTGATACAGATAATTTGTAGATAATTTGTAGATAGCCTCGGCCTAACTTAAGGTCTTGTTGTCGTGACTCGCTATCTTTTAATACCAAATCCGGTTTACATAGGCTGATTACCCATATCGACCAAATCCGCCTATATCAAAGGCTTGGGCAAATTGTGATATTGTACCTTTAAAAGCGGATTTGGTATAAGATCTTGTTTTTGCGGTCTAGAAGCCATAAGGTACTTCTATCAGCATTCACAAGTTCCTGTGCTGCTTTCTTGACTGCCTTAAATCTTTCTGAAGACTCTGCATGGCCCTTACTAACTGAACGTATTGCCTCTTCAAGCTTCAATTGTCTTTGCCTTTTTCGAGTTGTTTCATAAAGGTCTTTGAAGCCCTCTAAAAGTTTTATAATGATGTGAGAAATTTCATCAAACTTTTTGGGGTCAGTATTGGTAAATCCCTGATGATCAACTCTAATTTTAAGTTGATGACTTTGAGAATCTGGCAAATTATTGTCTTTTAGCTTATTGATGAATTCTACAACTGCTACTAATTCATTTTGTGCATTAAACATAGGTATAGCTAATATATTATAGGTAGTATATCCAGTTATTTCATCTTGTTTTCTTGCTTCAGCAAAGCGTGGAGCATCATTCTTGTCTACGTTGGACTCATTGACAAATTCTCCTATTTTTTTCTGGCCTGCTTCCCCGACAATTCCTTGACCGACAGGAACTCTAATCTCTAAGTGTTTTTGTTGGTTGGGTAAATGTTCTTCTTGGTCTAGTTCAATAATTGACCACAATTCTCGTTTCTCTCGATCTAGTAGAAAAATGGTTACACGGTCAGAACGCAATTCTTCCTGAGCTAGTGCAGTAATTTTACTTAAAAATTCGTAGAGAATCTTATCTCCTTTTTCTGCTATGGATTTTGTCCCTTCCACAATAGCAGCGGCAATCGGACCATTGAGTTCTTTCATCCGCTCTTCATCTTCGGATGTAAAGTTATTTTTAAAGCACTCTAGAGGATTAATTACTTTCTTGTCGTCATATTGAACATCGACTCCTGGTTTTATTTTATTGATTAATTGCAGCACACCAACCAATTCTTGATCAACACTCAAAATTGGCATGGACATCATACTACAAGTGCGATAACCAGTATCTTTATCAGTCTTTTTAGATTGATCTGAATCAGTATCTTCGTACAGATCAAATTCAATGTTAATAAAATTGCGTTCTTTTGCCGCTCTGCCAACATATCCTTTCCCGATAGGTATAATCTTTGGCTCTTTTGAGGAGAAAGTTGCCCATAATTCTGTTTTTTGGCGATTTGGCAGCCATAAGGTTGTGCGATGGGCTTGCATAAACTGTTCGGCAACCTTCATCACTTTTTGACGAGTTGTTTCTAAATTATGAGATTCTTGATTGAGCTCTCTTACTGCCGCTCCAAACTGGATAGCCTCTTTAAATTTCTGAGATATTTTATAAAAGCTTTGGAATTCTTCTAATATTGGTCTAAGTTGCTTGCTTATGTTAGTTAATTTTTCTTCATCTTCTTCAATAAAACCCTTTTCATCAATTTCACCATTCAGATGTTTTAATTTGTTGACTAATTCAACAACAGCTACTAACTTTTGCTGCTCATCCAACAAAGGGTATGTCAAAAGAGTGTGAATAGTATATCCAGTTATTTTAGACTGTTCTTTGATTTCAGAAGAATTATAGCAGACTTGCATTCCACCTCTCATGGGCTTCTTGGTTTCGGCAACTTTTCCTGCAAAATCTTGACCAGGTAGAACTGGAATTTCCACATATTTATTGTCTTTTTTGATTATTGATGAAAGTTTTTTGCTCTCATTTGGGAAATAAATTATAGCATATTCTGCCTTGATGCAATTTTTAATCATTGTTGCTAGTTTTTCCAAGGCTTCGTAGATAATTTCATGAAAACCTGAATTGTAAACCTGAGATAGTTTGAGCTTGTCAATATTTTTGAGGGCGTTAATGATTTTTTTTACTTGATCCTCATCGAGCAAAGATTGAGGTTGTATGTTAAATTCTTCTATATCTATACTGTAGTAATCTAGAGAAGGTGCTCCCTTACCCTGACGCCACATGCTGTCAGCTTCCCAAGAACCATTTTCTTGCGTGCGGCGGCGGGTGCGAACAGTAAGTTTATTGTTCTCAAATATCAGTAGGTTGTATTTCCAGGGATTACCTGTGGGTAGCTCTTTGGTAAGTGCGCCGAAGGTTCCGGCACAAATGCCGTTGAGTTTGCGTCCATCTTCGTTCATGTCATAGCGGTAGTTGCTGGCTTCCGCTTTGTGGATGTGTCCGTGGAGGAAGAGGCGGAATCCGTTAACAGTGAGTCCCTCAAGGAAGGCGTTGTCTTTGATGCGGTCATCGTGCTCACTATTAAGGGGATGATGCCAAACAGCGATTTTTAGACAGTTGCGATAGTTCCGGTTACGCCTAATTTCTCTCAGAGCATTGTTCAGGGCATTCATGTTGATACTAGCACGGGATTGGTTGTAGTAATCTATTTCCCAAGCAGAGTTTAGTCCTAGGATGAGGAGGTTCTGCTCTCGAAGGTGGTAGAGGATGCCTTGTTCGTCGTAGTCTAGGGGATAGTCTTTGCCCGTGATGGATTTGTAGAATTGGCTGAAGTTGATAAAATGTTGGTTATATGATTTTTCCTCTTTTACTCGGATGATAATGTCATTTACTCTAATGTCGTGACCTTCTTCAAGTTCACCCTTGTAGTCTTCACGGTCAATCAGTTTGTAAGCCTTTCTTGACTGTTCCTGGTTGAGGTCGTGATTACCAGGAACCATAATAATTTGTTTTGGTTCTAGGGGAAAGTCTTCGCGGAGATAGTCGAGAAACTGTTTAGCGGCTTCGTACTCTTGAGGGGTGGATTTGTTGGCGATGTCGCCGGAGAGGATGAGAGCATCTAGCTTAGGGATTTCGAGTTCCGTTTTGAGGTCTTCTGCTAGTTGGTTAGACCACTGGTTAGCTTGATCCCAAGTGGTGATGTGCAGGTCAGAGAGGTGAAGAACATACATCAAGTGTTTCGTACCTGGCTCTTCTGCCTCCACTTCTACAGGTTCAGGAAGGGGTTTCAATTCTAATTCTGGCAGAGGAGTTTGTAGGCACTCTTTAACGAACCGCTTAACCCGACGATAAATAAGGCTATCTTTCGACTCCGGCTTACAAATGGTAATATGGTTACAATCCATCGGTATAGGAATGACACCACGAATACCAGGATCAGCAGTAGTTTCATTCACTACCAAGATTCCGGAGGTCTTCTGCTTCTCACAGTAAACTTCCATCGGGATCTGACTCAACCGCTGCTGATTCCGATACACCAAATTCAGCTCCTGTAACCGGGAATGATTAGCCTCCAACTCCTCTACACTGACACTAGTACCCAGAATCCCACCAATATACTTCATCCAACTGGCAAGATCTGAACCAGAATGGGGAGTAGACAAGAAAACAATACCCTTAGTTTGCTCAACTATTGCCTGCCATCGAGGATTTCCAAAGTCCTGAGCATGGCGGAGCATTTGCTTCACCAACAGTCCTCCCAGACTATGGGTAACAAACACCAAAGGACGCTCACCAATTTCATAGGTATCCAGTAGTGCTAAAGTATTAGTCGCCCGGTCTACCAAGGGCATAGTAGCACCTTTCCACCGCAAAGGCTCTACATCATATCCCAGAGACCAAATACCCACATCTAACAAATCTTCTCCTAACCAAGCAGGCCAGAAGTTGTTATCATAATTCTTTTCCTGGGGATGCCAGGTACTTCGGGCACTGCCACCGAGTCCATGGACAAAAATTACATCCCCTATCCGTTGAGGGTTCTGGCAACGGTCGATTTCAATTAATACTGAATCACTCACTGACTATGATGAAGCTTAAAAGGGAGTACGTGTCACATTTTAACTAAAATTAAGTTAATTTCTGAGAAGGATTTAAAAGAGTACAATCGAAAAATTGCACAAGTTATTTTGAATAAGATTACGAAAAATTGAAGTTTTAGCTAAAGGAGAACATATTTTTTTGCGATCGGTTTCTAGCTTCTACTTGACCGACGCTCTAGTGTAGTCTGAAATTTCTTTGTGCTCGCTCTCACTTAACGCACTACTCGAACTTCAACTTCAAGACGAAGACTACTCCATAACCTATCAGTGGTTAAAACTGGCAAGTTCAGAGAAATACCTAGTGCTAGACAGACTCGATCACCGAGTGAAAGTCCTATTGATTTGGTAGTTGGACGAAGCATTCCAGCTTTTAATGCTTGCTCTTCATCGAAAGGGACAACTTCAAGACTTAGACTGGAGAGAATCTGCTTGATATTCTCTTCAGGAATACCTGCGTCTGCTAACTTGGCGATAACTTCCGACAGGTTAACTGTGCTAATTACCGCATTACCAATAAATCGTGCAATCTCTTCGCTACCATTTTCTTGGTTGAGTAACGCCAAAACAGCAGAAGCATCAACAACTACTCTACTCACGTAAAGCTTCCTCCCGGCGCTCTTGAATCAATTCTTCAGAAAGTTTTCTACTCGCAGGAACATACTGCCTAAAAATAGCTTGGGCAATTTTTAGAGAAGCTTGAGTGTAATTTTGCTTCGGTTGCTCTTCTATGACGAGAACAGCGTTGTATTCTCCTGCTGGCATATCTACAGGAAAATCGATTAACAATCTGCCATTGTTTGCTACATTTACTAGTACCTCTATAGTTTTCATAGTAGACTGAACTGTTTACTATCATTACTTCTGTAATTGTACACGGACAGCTTACCACAGAATTGATGATATAGGGAGCAGGGAACTTCGGAGCAGGAAAGAGGCTACTTTCATCACCTGGTGGTGAAATTTTTTTATCGGGACTGCCTCGGAGCCTCCTGCCTTGCAGCCTCCTGCCTCCAAAATACTAACCGTCAGAATTATCAACTGATGCCATTGGACCAATTAAACCATTAGCTGTACTAAAGAGATTAATCGGATTTTTCCCATCGGTAATCAACACACTTTGGATACCTAGTCCTTCCAACAACCTTGCCTGCATTTCTGGCCCTGCTTGTGCGATCGCTTTGAGGGTTTCTGGACCAATTGCTGCCACTTTTTGTTGGAATTCTGCACCGGTGATTTGAGCGATGCGTTCTGCTTTTTCAATCTCGAGGTTGTTGAGTGCTTGTTGATGGGTTAATTCTGCTTCTTGTTTGGCTCTGAGTTGGTTTAATTCCGCTTCCTGGCGAATTCTTGCTGCTTCGGCTTCTTGTTGAGCTAAGGTAACGGCTAATTCTCCTTCGATTTGAGCTGCTTGTGCTTTGGCTCTAGCTTCGGCTGTTGCTTGTCCTGTAGACTCAATGGCGGCGTTTTCTGCTTGTAACTCTAGGAGTTTTTTTCGTTCTACTTCCGCTGCACCTTGGTCAACTATTACCTGTCTCTCTAATCTGGCTTTGGCTTGTTGCTCAATCCTTTCTGCATCCCGCCTTGCAGCTGCTTCTTGAGCATCGGTGGTAATTTGTATTGCTAGCTGGACGGATTTTTGTAGACTCTTTAAGGTTTCTTCGTCTACTGGTTCTACTGACTGAATATCGATGTTGGTGATTACTAGGTTATTGGTTCTAAAGCGGAATTCATCCCGAATATGACCTTCAGCATCGATGCCAAATACTGCCTGACGGATAATTCGAGCCGAATGGCGATGAAATTCGTCAAACTTTTCGCCAGCGACAGCGCCTCGCACCCGGGAAGCGATCGCTTTACAGGCATCTCCGACAAAATCTGGTACTTGGAACAGTCTAGCAGCGATCTGTTCATCTTGGCGATCGACATCAAAGTACCAGTTATAAGAGAGTTGTAGTTGTAATCTGGCATGATCTGAGGTTTCGACGGTGAAGATATCCGTCATGAAATCAGGACCTAATAATAAGGCTAAGGATTTAATCACATTGGCTTGCTTGGGTTTACTACCGGACAAACTCAGTACCGTAAAAGCTTCGTCTGGTTCCAGCATGACTAAATCTGGCCCAAATACAGTTCTTGCAGTTCTGTTTTTATAATCATGAAGTTGTACTACGGCATTTTGTGGTACATGAAAGACCACGGCTTTGGTTTTATCCCGTTGGGGTAAACGTTTACTGAGCCGAGATGTTGGCTGTGATTCATTTTCTCCTACTGTCGGATACTGACCCCGGTCAGAAAACGGGTCAATTTTTTGCCGGAGTAGTTTTTCTACTACAGTGGGCAATTCTTTTTCCCAAAGCTCTTCGTAGGGGGTGAGCATATAAGCTTGGGGACCAGCAACTAGTTTGAGTTCACCGGTTTGGGTGTCCCGGACATAGATGCCTTCATTCTTATCTAGGGGAATAGCTTGACGCTTCTCCAGCACTTCCACTTCCACCTGAGGAATATAGTCCCTTGGACCGGCAATCATCCACAAATCTCCAGGCTGATGAACCATGGAATCATCCTCGACCCCCTCACGGAAGGTTTCTTGGGCTTGGAGTAACAGTGCTTCTTGCTCTCCCAATACATAAACTTCTTGGATACCTCCCTTGAGAGATTCACCAGGATGCAAGAAGAAAGAAGTTCTTCCCTGACGCACTTCCTGCATTCCCAGCTGCGGTTTGCCAGATTGATCAATGGGATCAACCACAATACACCATTGGCGATCGCTTAGGGTAGTAATTTGAACTTCCCCAATCACCTCTTCATAAACATCGGGAATGTGGATTTCTGCATCTTCAAACGTGACTAACCATTCATCTCCGGCTTTCCGTTGCCGACCAAAAACATCGGTAAAAGTCCGTTGAGCTGTTAGATACAAGGCTTTTTGTTCCGTCAGAACATAAGCATTAATCATGTCAACTACTTCTTCATCCACCCCAGGTAAGTAGGCTCCTTCTTCCCTCACTAACCATTCTTCCCCTGCTCTTCGTCTTTGTCCTTGACGATCAATGCAATTTTGTCTTGATCTTAGACGCAAGGCTTGGTTAGTTCTAATAATCTCGGCAGTGATGATTTCGAGAACTTCAACTTCTACCCGGGGAAGATAAGTTCGAGGTCCTTCAAACAGCCATTCATCTCCTGCTAAACGGTCGATGGTTTGCCTTTGCACTTGTCCTTCTACTGTGAGGGTCACGGGGTCAGTGAAATCCCGAATTGCTCTTAGGCGCAGTGCTTGATTGGTTTCAACTACCTGTAGTCGCCTGACTTCTCTTTCTAATTCTTCCCCTGGATAAAGAGGAAAAGGATCTTGAGTAAAGCGAATTTCTTGATCACCGTAACGTAATCTAATCTGACCATATTCATCCGCAATGGGTTGATTCGTCTCCTCCCGGAGAACTGGATTAGCCACCAGGCAATAATACCGAGGTGGTACGACAATCATTGGTTGAGGTTTTAAAACCAATCGTTCATGATCCCGCAGGGTAATAGTTTGGGGACCTACTTCTAGCCTGGTAACACCAGTGTTGTTATCTAAGACATGAATGAACTGTTGGGGTTTAAGGCGAATTACACTACTGGTAGTCCGGGGTGCTTCTAGTTTTTGTTCGGTTGTATTCATAGTTGGTTGTTGGTTGTTGGTTGTTGGTTGTTGGTTGTTGGTTGTTGGTTGTTGGTTGTTGGTTGTTGGTTGTTGGTTGTTGGTTGTTGGTTGTTGGTTGTTGGTTGTTGGTTGTTGGTTGTTGGTTG
>JAAHGR010000285.1 GCA_010672425.1 Symploca sp. SIO2E6 | reverse complement strand
ACCAATTAACTTGCTCTGATGTTAGCATCAGGTAGTCGGTAAGTATTTCGCGGAACAGGTGTTCACATCCAATACCAATCTGACGATAAACACTTGTCATCCCACCTGCTGCTTTGTGAGCAGCATAGATTAAGGGGTTATCAAGACCAAACCAAGTGTAAAAAGAATCTGCTCTATAGAGCTTTTGGAAACCTTCGAGGGTATAGCCTTCAGATGTTCGTTGACCTAATTTCGGTCGGTGAGCAAGCAGATACTCGTATGGGCGAAAGTATGATGTTTAGGTATTTTTTGTCTCTTGTCAAGCACATTTTTGAGGGAACGAGAAATAGGGAATGCGATCGCGTTGAATTTTTATGTTGTAAAGTAATTGACGTCTAATGTGAATTACGATCCCCAAAACAGACAATATCAATTGCGGTAGGGGCGGGTTCACCAACCAATTAAGGAAACCAACAAACCCTACAGGTAAACCCGCCCCGGTTTGACGCATTATAATTGGTTTCGGTGACCGGGGCGGGTTTAGCAAAATTATCGTTGAGTATCCAAGTTTCGGGTGAACCCGCCCCTACAATAGGTACAATTTAATTCACATTAGACGTAATTTAGAATTTAGAAAAAAAATAATTCTAAATTCTAAATTCTAAATTCTAAATTCTAAACTCCTTTTTCCTCACTAAACTCCGCCAATAATTCCTCACGAGATAGTTGCCAAATCAATTGGGTGGATTCCTTGGCTGGCAATAGGCTCAAAGGTTCAACAATTTGGGATAATGCCTCATCTATTGCCCCAAATTTTACCTCCAGCATACTTTCAACCATGAGACGCATTCCTTGTTGCATCCCTTGTTGCACACCTTGTTGTTCCCCTTCACGAAGAGTTTCTTCCCGCCATTGCACATACAAAGGTGATAATTTCATAATTAAATTCTGCTCCTCGTCATCTAATTGTTGAGTTGTCTGTAAGTTGGCTTTTAAGTTGGTCAATAATTCGAGAGCATTTAACCTACATAATACCTTAATTTACTGAGGTTATACAAGCTCTACATCCTTTGCACAACCAAGGTTTTAGATGCAGTAGTAACATACTAACTTGAAGCTCATGATAATTAAACCTATAAACCTCATCTAAAACCTCATCGAAAAACCATAGTATTTTACCCCTTGACAAAAAAATAACATGTGGTTAAAAATCTGGTAGAGATATGTTGATTGGGCGCACGTCGGTGCGCCCCTACTCATAAAATAGAGAGAGTTGAACAGGTGGTGAACTCATGGCATTTTCTTCAACCATTCGTGTACTAGAAAGATCACCCCTTACTGGTGAACTGCTCTCCAAACTCCATAACCAACAGTCTCTACATCTCAATGGTGTCCCTCGCCTACCCAAGGGATTGGTGGCATCGGCTTTAGCCAAAGCCGCTGGGTGCAACTTATTCGTTGTCTCTAGCACCTTAGAAGAAGCTAGCCGCTGGGCAACTCAACTCGAAGCCATGGATTGGCAAACTGTCCATTTGTACCCCACCTCTGAAGCCTCACCCTACGAGCCATTTGACCCAGAATCGGAGATGACTTGGGGACAAATGCAAGTATTGGCAGATTTGGTTACTATTCCAATGGGGAATGGGGAATGGGGAATGGGGAATGGGGAATTGGGAATTGGGAATTGGGAATTGGGAATTGGGAACAGGCAGCAACAAACAACAAACAACAAACAACAAACAACCAACAACCAACAACAAACAACCAACAACCAAAAACAAACAACAAACAACCAACAACAAACAACCAACAACAAACAACCAATTGCCATTGTTACCACTCAAGCAGCACTTCAACCCCATTTACCACCAGTAGCTGCCTTTAAACCTTACTGCCTAACTCTCAACCAGGGAAATAACTGGGACTCCAAAAACCTGGACAAACAGTTAGTCAGGCTAGGTTATGAGCGAGTTCCCCTAGTAGAAATGGAAGGTCAGTGGAGTCGGCGGGGTGATATTGTTGATATATTCCCCGTAGCCGCAGAATTACCAGTGCGGTTGGAATGGTTGGGGGATGAATTAGAGCAACTGCGAGAGTTTGACCCTGCTACTCAACGCTCTTTGGATCAGATTGAGCAGTTACTACTGACTCCAACTAATTTTAGCCCGATGATTAGCGCTGCTTTAAGGGAAGCTCAGGCAGAACAACTTTCAGCTTACCTTTCCCCAGAAGAACAGGAGCAACTAAATACAGGTCAAGATCTAGAAGGTAGCCGCCGCTTCCTCGGTATCGCTTTTGAGCAGCCAGCCTCACTCCTGGATTACCTGCCTGAGCAGACTTTAATTACTATTGATGAACTAGAGCAATGTCGAGCTCATAGCGATCGCTGGGTCGAACATGCTCAAGAACAACTTACCATACTTACTACTCCTGTTCCCCCTCTCCACCGCTCTTTTGATGATTCTCTGGCTACTGTGGGACGCGGGGACGCGGGGACGCGGGGACGCGGGGATGCGGGGACACGGGGACGCGGGGATGCGGGGACGGATCGAATGGAAATTCCACCTCATATTTCGTTCACCCTACCTCTATTATACCTATCGGAACTAGTAGAAGAAACTAAGGAAAACAATGCTTCCCATACCCTCAATCTTGCCAGCAAACCAGTACCGGTAACACCTCACCAGTTTGGTAAGCTAGCAGATCTGATCCGAGAGCAACGTCAGCGGGGTTTCTCCGTTTGGCTGGTTTCCGCACAACCGAGTCGTTCTGTTTCCCTGCTGCAAGAACACGATTGTCCGGCTCAGTTTGTCCCCAATCCTCGGGATTACCCAGCTATTGACAAGCTGCAAACCCAGAAAACTCCGGTAGCTGTCAAATATTCCGGACTAGCGGAACTAGAAGGCTTTATTCTCCCGACTTTTCGGATAGTGCTACTGACAGATAGGGAGTTTTTTGGACAGCATACCTTGGCAACTCCCAGTTACATCCGTAAGCGACGCCAAGCTGCTTCCAAACAGATTGACCCCAATAAATTACGTCCTGGGGATTATGTGGTACATAGAAGTCACGGTATTGGTAAGTTTCTCAAATTAGAAAGCTTGTCGATGGATGGGGATAGTCGGCAGGGTGGCTACCCCGTAACCAGGGATTATTTAGTAGTAAAGTACGCCGATGGTTTGTTGCGGGTGGCAGCGGATCAGTTGGGTGCCTTATCCCGGTTCCGTCATACCGGCACTCGTCCCCCAGAATTGAATAAAATGTCTGGTAAAGCCTGGGACAAGACCAAAAATCGTGTCCGTAAAGGGATTAAAAAGCTAGCGGTAGATTTACTCAAACTCTATGCCCAGCGATCGCAACTTTCGGGTTATGCTTTTCCTGTGGATTCTCCTTGGCAAGAGGAATTAGAAGATTCCTTCCCCTACCAACCAACCCCAGATCAACTCAAGGCAGTACAAGATGTCAAGCGGGATTTAGAAAGCGATCGCCCGATGGATCGGTTAGTATGTGGGGATGTGGGTTTTGGTAAAACGGAAGTAGCAATTCGAGCGATCTTCAAAGCCGTCACTGGTGGTAAACAAGTAGCTTTCCTCGCTCCTACTACTATCCTCACCCAACAACATTACCACACCCTCAAAGAACGCTTTGCTCCCTACCCGGTTAATGTCGGTTTACTCAACCGCTTCCGCACGGCAACAGAACGCCAGGATGTGCAAAAACGCCTGACTACTGGGGAGTTAGATGTGGTTGTCGGTACTCATCAACTATTGGGGAAAGGAATCAACTTCCGGGATTTAGGACTACTAGTAGTAGATGAAGAACAGCGATTTGGGGTAAACCAGAAGGAAAAAATCAAGTCCCTCAAAACCCAGGTAGATGTCCTCACCCTCAGTGCTACTCCCATTCCGAGGACTCTCTATATGTCCCTATCCGGGGTAAGGGAAATGAGCTTAATTACCACACCTCCCCCTTCTCGCCGTCCCATTAAAACCCATCTTAACCCTTACAATCCAGAAGCGGTACGCACTGCCATTCGTTCCGAACTAGACAGGGGAGGACAAGTATTCTACGTCGTTCCCCGTGTCGAAGGTATCGAAGAAAAAGCGACCCAACTACGAGAAATGATACCAGGAATGAGAATTGCGATCGCTCACGGTCAAATGCCGGAGGGGGAACTCGAAGCAACCATGCTCACCTTCAGTAACGGTGAAGCAGATATCTTAGTTTGTACCACTATTATTGAATCCGGTTTAGATATCCCCAGGGTCAACACCATCTTAATCGAAGATGCCCACAAATTTGGCCTATCCCAACTCTACCAACTAAGGGGACGGGTAGGTCGAGCCGGTATTCAAGCTCACGCTTGGTTATTTTACCCCAAACAGAAGACCCTTTCCGAACCAGCCAGGAAACGCCTAAGAGCCATTCAGGAATTTACCCAACTAGGTTCCGGTTACCAGCTAGCTACCAGAGACATGGAAATCCGGGGTGTCGGCAATCTCCTGGGAGTAGAACAATCGGGACAAATGGAAGCCATTGGTTTTGACCTCTATATGGAAATGCTACAAGCATCAATCCGAGAGATCCAGGGACAGGAAATTCCCCAAGTAGACGATACTCAAATAGACCTCAAACTAACAGCCTTCATCCCTGCCGATTATATTCCCGACCCAGACCAAAAGATGAGCGCTTATCGAGCCGTAGCCACTGCCAAATCCAAGGAAGAGTTAGCCCAAATAGCAGCCGATTGGAGCGATCGCTACGGTCCAGTTCCCACCGCTGCCCAATATATGTTACAGGTAATGGAACTCAAACAGGTAGCCAAGTCCTTAGGATTCAGCCGCATTAAACCAGACGGCAAACAACATGTTACCTTAGAAACCCCCATGGAAGAACCCGCCTGGAACCTACTCAAAGAAAATTTACCCGAACATTTGCGATCGCGTTTTGTCTATTCCAAAGGTAAGGTAACAGTTCGAGGTTTAGCAGTTCTCAAGGCCGAGCAACAGTTGAATAATCTCATTGACTGGTTAGGGAAAATGCAAGGAGCATTACCAGAACCAACATTGGCTTCGTAGCTTCTTGCTACTTATTGCTAAACACCTAACACTGAGATCTTGCACGCAATCAATAAAATTGACTTGTGAAGTTAGGCACTCTTGCAATAGTGATAAGATTGGACGTTTTCAGTATTGGAATTGATTGTTCCAACTGATCTTGTTCAGTACATATGTACTATCGCAAGATGTGAGTAATATCAGGTTCGGATAATCACTTACAATAAAAACTTCTCCGCGTCTGGAGCGTCTGGAGCGTCAGCCTTAACTATAAGTATTCAACCGAACTTGATATTATATCAATTCCGGTTGTATCGGAATGATTAATCATTTGGCTTTTTGGTTAGAAAACATAGACGCTGGCGGGCGCAAGCATTGCGCCCCTACCAGAGTGAATATTATACCAATATAGTCGGAATTGATATAACACCTATTCCAAGCGATCATCATGAGCAAAGCACCTATTCTCCAAGAAGGACAATCCTATACATTCCGCTCCTACTTCGAGATGCCTTATGAACCAGATGAAATTCTGGCTGAACTTGGCTATACCTTAGTGCGCTCATCATTATCTCTACCGAAAACACAAACACCGTTCGAGCGACTGCCAGAGTTGCGCCAGCGTCTTGAAAAAATCTTACCTTTAGTTAGTCTCACCAGTGAGATGGCGAGGAGGGAAATCTTAGTGGCTCCGATACTAATAGAAGTTGCCACCTACTGCAATTGTCAGTTGAGAATTGAATATCCTTTGCATGTGAATAATTGGCTTAAAGGCAATTTAGATTATCTGTTGCGCTCAACCCAAAATTTACTAGTTGTTGAAGCTAAAAATGATGACATGACGAGAGGTTTTACTCAGATGGCAGTTGAGCTAATTGCTTTATCTAAGATAGAAGAACAAAAGATATTATACGGTGCAGTGACCATTGGTAATGGCTGGCAGTTTGGTACACTCAATGTCAGCCAGCAAACAATTACCCAAGATATTGCTTTGTATTCAATTCCTGGGAATTTAGAAGAATTAATCACTATTTTGGTAGGAATTACACAAGAGAATTGAGAATTGGGAATTGGGAATTGGGAATTGAGAATTGGGAATGATGTTAGGTGGTAGGTTAATGAAGTCAAAAATCATCTGTGGAACAAGCTTCCAGCCTGTCTTAAGTTGGAACAGGCTTCCAGCCTGTCTTAAGTTGGAACAAGCTTCCAGCCTGTCTTAAGTTGGAACAGGCTTCCAGCCTGTCTTAAGGTGGAACAAGCTTCCAGCCTGTCTTAAGTTGGAACAGGCTTCCAGCTTGTCTTAAAGTGGAACAAGCTTCCAGCCTGTTTTACTCACATCTTGCACTATGCATCAAAAATACTTAATACCGTAAGCCAGAGCAATCAATTTCAGTGCTGAAACCGTCAAATCTTATCACTGTTGCCAGATGAGCTGTTGCCTGTTGCCTCTCTTCACAAACTGACGGGATGACAACTATGGCTACAACCTTTGTTTAGCAATGATTATAGCTTCCTAGGAATTCAAAAAAATAGAGGCGGCGAAGGCTGATTTGGCCTAAGCATCTCAACGATTTTATAGGCTTTGGGGAGGTTTCATGGGGAATGATTTACCCGCTCATGAGAAAAACACGCCTATTTTTCCTCTATCCGTGCTCGGTAAAAGCATTGATATACAGGAGTTTTAGCTATTATTGTCACCCCGTCAGATTACGATGCCAATAAGTTGCTAGTAGATTGCCTAAATGGCGATTGTTACGTGAGTCAAGAGGTACGACAGGAGATAGAGGATACTTTGTTGTTGCCTACGGTTAATTAATTAGACGCGGAGACGCGGTGAGGTTATGCCACATTGAAATTAAAATCGGTGTATGCTGACTAACCCACCCCTAGCCCCTCCCAGGAGGGGAACCAGAGCTTTGCCAAGCTAGTCGGTTCTAGAGCAATACTGCATATACAAAACTTCTTTCTTCCTTGTCTCACCGACCCTAGTATCTTATGTAAAAATGTAAGTTCTGGGCTCCCCTCCTGGGAGCAGGGCTGTTTCATACCAAATCCGGGTTGACCACATTGGATTTAAATCCAATGCTCATAGCTTAAGTCCGTTAAAACGGACTGTAAATATGTAATCACGATTTGGATATCGGCAAATTAGCCTAATGTTATTAGCGAATACGATTAGAATTATCATGTTTGCCCAAGCTAGATGAAGATGCGATCGCTTTGAGGACTAGCTTGCGCTGAGGGATTTACCTAAGAAATCTTTAATTGGTTGTAATTTTGCTGTTTTTTTGGTTATTATTGGAATAATGGAATAGGCGTGCGCCTATAAGGTCTAAATGACTAGGTTGGCCTCGAACTATTGTCTCATTACACCCCGTTGAAATAATTCTGCTGGTGAGACACGGGTGATAATCGTTATACCGCATTGGATTCAAATCCAATGCTCATAGCTTAAGTCCGTTAAAACGGACTACAAATATGTAATCGCGATTTTGATATCGGCAAATTATCCTCATGTTATTAGCGAATACGACTAGAATTACAGCAGTTTTCGCTGTTATGTGGTACACCTTTATCCCCCCAACCCCCCTTAGAAAGGGGGGCAGTAAAAGTCCCCCTTTCTAAGGGGGATTTAGGGGGATGTTTCTTACTGTACCTCATAACATCGCAAAGCGCTGTATCATGTTTGCCCAAGCTAGATGAAGATGCGATCGCTTTGAGGACTAGCTTGCGCTGAGGGATTGACCTAGGAAATCTTGAATTGGTTGTAATTTTGCTGATTTTTGGTTATTATTGGAATAATGGAATAGGCGTGCGCCTATAAGGTCTAAATTACTAGGTTGGCCTCGAACTATTGTTTCATTACACCCCGTTGAAATAATTTTGCTGGTGAGACACGGGTCACAATTGTTATACCGCATTGGATTTAAATCCAATGCTCATAGCTTAAGTCCGTTAAAACGGACTGTAAATATGTAATCACGATTTGGATATCGGCAAATTAGCCTAATGTTATTAGCGAATACGACTAGAATTATCATGTTTGCCCAAGCTAGATGAAGATGCGATCGCTTTGAGGACTAGCTTGCGCTGAGTAATTTCCCTAGGAAATCTTTAATTGATTGTAATTTTGCTGATTTTTTGCTATTATTGGAATAATGGAATAGGCGTGCGCCTATAAGGTCTAAATGACTAGGTTGGTCTCGAACTATTGTCTCATTACACCCCGTTGAAATAATTTTGCTGGTGAGACACGGGTGATAATCGTTATACCGCATTGGATTTAAATCCAATGCTCATAGCTCAAGTCCGTTAAAACGGACTACAAATATGTAATCGCGATTTTGATATCGGCCAATTATCCTCATGTTATTAGCGAATACGACTAGAATTATCATGTTTGCCCAAGCTAGATGAAGATGCGATCACTTTGAGGACTAGCTTGCGCTGAGGGATTTACCTAGGAAATCTTGAATTGGTTGTAATTTTGCTGATTTTTGGTTATTATTAGAATAATGGAATAGGTGTGCGCATATAAGGTATAAATGACTAGGTTGGCCTCAAACTATTGTTTCATTACACCCCGTTGAAATAATTTTGCTGGTGAGACACGGGTAATAATCGTTATACCGCAGAAGATGCTTCGCTTTGGCTAGACCACAAATAAGGAACCGCGAAACCCGCTCTGAGACGTGCCTGCTTTTATGATGCCCGAAGGGCTGTTGGCGCGTCTGGTACAATATGCGACAATATATACCGGATTTGGTATGAACTCCTTAACTTACCTAATGCAAACCCTTCCCCACGATTTTCTGACTCAACTGGCTCGCGAGTATGACTTGTCTCCAGAACAGGAAGAGGCTTTTGTGGCACGTTTTAGCAGTAAGGAGAATGACTTATCAGTAGCAGAATCTATTCATATTTCTCCTAACGCTTTCCGCACTCGGATGAGCCAAGTATACAAAAAGTTTAGTATCGGGGGTCGAAGACCTGGTAAAAGTCGTTTGCTGCATGATTTACTACTCCAAAAGTATCAGCAAGCTCATCCGATTCCTGAACCTGCTGTTAATGACTTAGATCTTGATGCCTTAGTGCAGGAGGTAAAGCGGAAAATTCAACCCAGCATTCAAGAGCAGTGTGGCACTATGAAAGTGCTGGACATGACTCAGCCTATCGGTTTGAAGGACATTTATACTAATGTCAATATCCTCGAAAAAATTACTGGGCGCAGGCGG
>JAAHGR010000284.1 GCA_010672425.1 Symploca sp. SIO2E6 | reverse complement strand
AGCTATGAAACTCATCTCCACCTTGAATAATGAGTGTACTACAAATATCTTAATGCAAACGTGATCGCACCTACACAAACCCCTTATATTCCACCCTGTAGAGACGTTGCATGCAACGTCTCTACAAGGTTATCGCGGTTTCCTCAAAACGGGGATATCTAAACAGGATTTGGTATAATACAGAGCTAGTTCTCATTATTACCCCCATTACCAGATTAGCCATAAGCTGCCAATTATTTGTTCCAATATGGTCTATCCACTTCAAGATAAATACATTAACCTGCTTACTGACTTTGGCTTCAAGCGGGTTTTTGGCACAGAACCCAACAAACAATTATTGATGGATTTCCTCAATACCCTCTTACCGGAACACCATCAGATTCAAGATGTTACTTATAGAAGCAAGGAGCATCTAGGTAATACTCCTGTTGAACCCGAAGCTGTTGTTGATATCTATTGTCAGGGACAAACTGGAGAACGCTTCATCGTCGAAATTCAAAAAGCCAAACAAAATTTTTTCCCAGATAGAAGCGTTTATTATGCAGCATTCCCGATTCAAGAGGAAGAATGGGATGATCAATTGACAGCGGTCTATACTATTGGTATTCTGGATTTTATCTTTGATGCTCACCAACAAGACCAGAATTTCTTGCATACGGTTCAGTTCCAAGACCAAAACGGTCGGCTTTTCTATGATAATCTGAAGTTTATTTATATTGAACTACCAAAGTTTACTAAAGGACTTAGCCAATTACAGTCCCATCTAGATAAATGGTTATTTCTGCTCAAACATCTATCGGAACTAAGCAATTGCCCGGAGCCCCTTCAAGAAGAAATCTTCAATCAATTGTTTGAAACTGCTGAAATTGCTAAATTGTCACTAATGGAGCAAGACAGTTATCACAATAGCCTCAAGTATTACCGGGATTTCAACAGTGTTAATATCATGTCAGGTTGAAGACCAACCTTCTCCACCCCCAATACTACTCGGGTTTTGTCCCTATTTCTCCTCACACTTCCCACACCCCAGTTTAGGGCGCACGTCGGTGCGCCCTTACAGAGGCTGCTTCCAGGTTTTGGGATCGATGGTTTGGCGATACCGCTGCCAAGCTGTTTCGAGATCCCCATGGTGATAGTCATTCCAGGTTAAATGTAGGTAAGCTTGTCCGAGAAGACTCAGGTGAGGGGGATGGAAATATTGCTCGATATCAATGATTTCTTGGGCAATTTGGGCAGATTCTTCCCATTGATTGTTAACTGCTCTCGCTAACATGAGATAATTGAGGGCAGTGAGATGTCCAGGAAAAACGCTTAAAGCTTCTTCAAAAAACTCTGCTGCGATCGCGGCTTGGTAAGTGGGACTGCTTTCTGGTGACTGAGATGTATCTAGGAAACTGCGCTTATAAGGGACTTGACGTTTATTCGAGAGGGGTGAGAGTCTGATGGAGGGAAACTGATGCCAAGCATTAACCCCTTGGTTAATTAAAACTGAGGCAAGATAACCTCTAACTGGGAGGAAATCCGGCTGAAGTTCCCAAGTTGTCTGAAAATCTACTTGTGCTTGTCCTAAATCTCCCCCTTGATACTGTTCGAGTCCTTTAATAAAATCATTTGATGCCGTTAGCTCTTGGTTACCATAGAATTGAGCTTCCCCAAGACGCTTGAGAAAAGCTTCATCGGCTTGGAGGGGAGGATACCAAAGTTGTAACCTGTGGCTGGTTTCTACCACTCGCTCATATTGCCCTTGAGCAAACCAGATATTTAGATTATAGTTAACGATATTCGTGCCAATGAGCGAGAATAGGATACAACCGAACGATAAAACTGCGATCGGGATAACCCACCTCAAATCTGCGATCAGCACCTCTAGGCCATCCTGGAGATAAAAGCCCATTAGAATAATAATAATACCAATCATAGTGAGCTCCCATCCTTTACGGGTAAAAGCCAAGAAACTCGGCTGATATCCCAAACCCTCTTGTACGATGAGATCCCAAGCTGAAGGCTGAAAAAAGCGGCTATCGGAGAGGGATAAATTAGCTAGGGAACGGATCGGACTGACTGGTTCTAAGATTATATTCTGTTTCCACTGAGCTTGAACTTCCGGTAAGTGATTTTCGCTAAAGGCAGCTGCCTGGCTTCCCTGCTGATAGTAGGCAGTGTTTAAATAACTAACATCAGGTAACCAGGTATGGACAAAGTAGGGAAAGAGTAAGGGAATGAGCAAGCCACTCCACAGTAGCCAACGAGCAGACTTTTTGCGTCCCCAAACCATTAACAGACACCAAACCAGAGTCAAAGGAGCAACCATTAACCTGGGTAAATTCATCCATAGGAGATTAATACCAAAGGAGGATTCAGCTAAGGGTGGCAGTTGATACCAAGGATATATCAAACCTCCCAATAAACTGAGGCTACCACCAAAGAGCATAATATTTTTGCGGTTGAGCAGTGGGAAGAGGAAATTTTGGAATAGGGAGTAGGGAGTAGGAAGCTGGGGAGGAAAGAAAAGGAGATTTAGTATCATTGTGGGGTCAAACCAAGATAAAATAAGGATTTAGACAATTGAAATTGCCAAATTTAAGTTAAATGCGGGCATTCTTTCCCAGGAAGGTTATATTCGTGAGAGGCTAGCCCAAGAAGCTGATTGCCTTCAGCTGTAGGCTTTTTTCCTAAGTTTAATCTTGAATTTGAATTGCTAAAACTATGCCAGCCAAAGTACTGGTTGTGGATGATGAGCCTGACTCAGTATCCCTGATCCGCCTAAAATTTAGAAAGAAAATCAGGCAAAAAGAACTCCAGTTATTTTTTGCCAATAATGGTTTGGAAGCCTTAGAAATACTGAAAGCCCAACCGGATATAGATATGGTGTTAACCGATATCAATATGCCCAAAATGGACGGGTTAACCTTGCTAACGAGGATTTCTGAGACCCATCCTACCACTAAAACCGTAATTCTTTCTGCCCATGGGGACTTGCAAAATATCAGAAAGGCAATGAATTATGGTGCTTTTGACTTCCTAACCAAGCCTCTAGATTTTCAGGATTTAGAAATTACGACCAACAAAACCCTACAGCATGTGCAACAGACAAGAGCAGCTTTGGAAAAGGAACGTCTGGCTCAGCAGGCTCAAGCAGAATTATTGATTCATCTACAGCAAGAAATAACCCACCGCCAACGGGTGGAAGAGGAACTGCGGGAAAGTAAAACACGACTGACTCAATTCCTGGAAGCAATGCCAGCAGGGGTTTTCGTCGTTGATTCAGGTGGCAAAACCTATTACATCAATCAGACAGCACAGCATTTACTGGTTACAAGCAATGCTCCAGAAACCATTACTGAAGGATTTCCAGATATTTATCAAGCCTATCTTGCGGGAACAGATCAGTTATACCCTAGAGAACGCCATCCCATTGTGCAAGCGTTGGGAGGAGAAAAAGCTACCGCTGATGATCTCGAGCTCCATCAAGAGGATAAAATCGTACCATTGGAGATGTGGGCAACCCCAATTTTTGATAATAAGGGTGAAGTTGTTTATGCGATCGCTGCCTTTCAGGATATCACACAACGCAAACTCTCAGAAGCAGAGCGGCAAAAATTTATTGAGGAACTCTTTGAAGTTAATTGCAATTTAGAGCTGGCCCTCTATGCTGAATCAGAATTAACCGATGCAGCCAAACGCTTTGTCCCCCATGAATTTATCAATTTTCTGGGACATCAAAGTATCGTGGATGTTCAACTTGGGGATCAAGTACAACAAGAAATGTCTATTATGTTTGCCGACATTCGTAACTTTGCCACCTTTTCCGAAAAGATGTCCCCCAAGGAAAATTTCGATTTTATTAATGATTATTTGAGTAGAGTCGGACCAGTTATCCGCGCTCACCACGGCTTTATCGATAAATACATTGGTGATGCGGTGATGGCTTTATTTCCTAATACTGTTGATGAGGCCCTGCAGGCTGCCATTGCTATGCAAAAACAAGTTTTACTTTACAATGCAGAGCGTCAACAACAGGGAGATGGAGCAATTGCGATTGGCATTGGTTTGCATACAGGCAGTTTGATGCTGGGTACTATTGGTGAGTCAGAGCGGATGGAAAGTACAGTAATTGCTGATGCTGTGAACTTAGCCTCTCGCCTAGAAAGTTTGACAAAAACTTATGGTGCCTCAATTTTGATTAGTGGAGATACTCTCATGGGGATTACAGAAGCTATTAACTACCACTATAGATTTCTTGGTCGAGTGCAAGTCAAAGGGAAAAATAAATTGGTTTCTGTGTTTGAAGTCTTAGATGCCGAACCAACGATAATACAAGAACTAAAATGGAAAACCAAGACCCAATTTGAAGAGGCAATAATTATGTATCACCAGCAACAGTTTAACTTAGCAGAGCAAAGATTCCAAGAAGTTATACAGATAAACAATCAAGATAGAGCAGCTAAATTTTATATTAAACAATGTCAACAGTTGCTCGAATCGGGAAGTTATGATAATTAATTAGGGAATGGGGAATTGGGAATTGGGAATTGGGAATTGGGAATTGGGAATTGGATAACATCTACTACCTAACACCCAACACCTAACACCTAACACCTAATACCTACCACCTAATACCTAACACCTACCACCTACCACCTACCACCTACCACCTAACACCTAAAAAAATGCCATCTCAAACCCTCAAATATGCCTATTTCCCCGGTTGTGTTGCCCAAGGAGCCTGTCGAGAACTCTACCAATCTACCACAGCTCTCACCCAAGCCCTGGGAATTGAACTACTAGAGCTGAAAAAAGCTGCCTGTTGTGGTTCTGGCACTTTCAAAGAAGATTCCCAACTGCTGGAAGACACGGTGAATGCCCGTAACATTGCCTTGGCAGAAGAACTGAATTTGCCCCTATTGACTCATTGCAGCACCTGTCAGGGAGTGATTGGTCATGTGGATGAGCGGTTAAAGGAACTCCAACAAACAGACCCTGATTATCTTCAACAGGTAAATGGCTTGCTGCAAAAAGAGAGTTGTTCCCCCTATCAAGGCAGTACCGAGGTCAAGCATTTACTCTGGGCATTAGTAGCAGATTACGGCTTGGAAACTCTCCAAGCAAGGGTCACCCAAAAACTATCTGGACTAAAATGTGCTGCTTTCTATGGCTGTTATCTACTCAGAGCACAGAAGACAATGCCCTATGATGATCCTTGGCAACCAGAAGCAATGGAAAATGTCTTTCGCGCAGTAGGGGCAACACCAATTTATTATCGAGGTCGAATTCAGTGTTGTGGTTGGCCTCTTGCTAGTTATGCCTCGGAGCAATCCTTTAAGATGGCGGGAGCCCATATCCAGGAAGCCATCGACGCTGGTGCCGATTGCCTGGTAACACCTTGTCCTTTATGTCACCTTAACCTTGACTCCCGCCAACCGGAAGTTGAGCGAGTAATTGGGCGTAAGCTGGGTTTGCCAGTACTCCATTTACCCCAACTAGTTGCCTTAGCACTCTCGGTTGAGCCCAAGCAGTTGGGTTTAGACCGACATATTGTGGCCACAAAACCTGTACTGGAAAAATTGGGACTTTAGTTATTACTGGGGTTTCTTACTGAATCTGGGGTGGGTAAACCCAGATTCGGTATGATCTCAAATGAACCACAAAGACACAAAGGACACAAAGGAAGGAAAGAAGAAGATCAAGGTATTAAAGGGTAAGCAATTGAGGAAATGGCTGATTAGGCGAAAACTATGAGCTTGTTGAGCAATTTCTTCATTTTTCCTTGGTTGGTTATATTCATCATGATTGTCAGTTTGGCAACCAGTTTTCTACAAACTTATCTAAGCGAGAGCTAATCGGACTTAGGGAAGTAGGATGAATTTCCATCTCGGTTGCTAAATTATATCAAATCCGGGTGCATCGGAATTATATAGCACACCGTCATTACGATTCCAGATGACATCACCAAAAATATATCATTCCAATGCTACCGGAAACGATATTATTTGTGAATTTTGTTACCAGATCTTGCTGGATAACCCTAAGTCGATGGGTAACTTCAGCAATAGGTAATCCTAGCTGTTGAGCAATTTGGTCTTTACTCAATCCCTGACAGTAATGGAGTTGATATATTTTTTTATCCTCTGAGTGTATGTAGATAAAATCAGCTTCTAATAGAGAAGATAAAAATTGTTGACAGTGTAGCTTCAACCATTCTTTTATCGGGGCATCCAGTTGAGCAATTGTCTCGTTACTCAGAGCAAGGTTAAGACGTTCCTGACACCGTTCAACAAAGGCTTTCAACAACCGTTGCTTACAATGCCTCCACTGCCGAGAAACTTGGAACTGTTTAAGATTGAGAAGCATTGCGACTTCAGTTTGAGTGGCTTTGATGCCAAACTGCAAAACTATATGCTTTTGCTCAAAATTAGATAATTGTGCAAAAGCTTCTGAAAGGATAGCGTTAATTTGATTACAAGCTTCCTGTTTTTCTAGTCTGGCTAATGGTAAACTAGATGTGTCGCTGATTTCCTCCCACCTTAAATACTCTGAAGAATCAGGATAAGAAAAACTTACTTTACGTCTATACCGTACAGCTAAGGTACAAGCAGTAAGCATTTGTTTCACCTCTTCTTCCTTGATAAGTTTTCCAGATTGAGAACTTTCCCCTCGTCGCTGATTGTATAGTTGTGCTATCTGCTGCCATTCTTCATTGTTGGGGGAAGCTAAATGACGAATACCCAGACTTTTACTGGGAACATATATCTCATTAAAACATCGCCAAACTAAAATATATTGATCGACAATTTTGGGGTTAATACTGCCGTTTAAAGCTGTTATTAATTCTCTTTCTCTAACATTTCGCAGCAGTCCCCAAGACGAGTATTTTAGCCAATTTATGTGTTTATTGTCCTGACGAATTAGCTCTATTACAATACCTTCCAGCCGTTTGGAAGCATAAGCTTTAACTGTGTATGGTAAGTCAATTATAAATTTTTGGAAAAGTTTACCAGGATCACTAGCAGATAAGTTGGCTATCTGAAAGTAATCTTCATAGGTGTATAGTTGTTTCAAACTTGTAACATAACTAAATTTTTGACTGATGGTTAGGGCAACTTCATAGCAAATTACCTGACAATAGGCAGATAAATGCCTTTTAGCATAGTCTTGCCCTCCGTAGAATTCTGCATCTAACTCTCCCCTCAAGACTTTTAAAAAAGACCGTGCCCAAAACTCTTCTGTAGTATGTTCATTTGACTCAATTAAGAGCTGCATATTGCGCCTTAGCCTTGGTTCAAGGCGCCAAATAGGTATAATCCGATGGTTAATTTCTCGGAAATCAAAAATAAAGCTTGAAAATCGCTTAATGAGTGAATAATTATTAGGCTTCAAACTATTTGACCCATCTTTACATATACCTGAGTTAGCTTCATGCCGAGAATTGAAATGCAGCATGGAAGCAAGTAATACTGCTCGGTTAAGAAAAGTTATCAGAAAAGATAATCCGAGCAGTATTGTGTATTAGCATGTCATTTTGTCAAACTATGGACTTGCATAGTTAGATTCTGATCATGCATCTCCATTGAGCACACCGTCCAAAAGTGCAATCACTACTAAGGGAATTTTTAAGAATGATTGTACCCATAACATGGTGCGTTACGCTGCGCTAACACACCCTACAATAGATACATTTTTCACTGCAAATCACCTAATTCAATCACACAATTAGTCGATAGTTACTTACTCTTCTTGTTAAGTCCCTTAACCAATTCGGTAATCGACTTTAGCTGAACTTGGGAAAAATACGCCATTGCCAGAATAACAGCAACAGCGACTCCCCCATACATGAGAAGAGAAACTAAACTGCTACCACTGCTTGGTTCAGTCAGATTGTTTGTACTGGTGGATAGATCACTAGTATTATAAGAAACGAGAATAATCTGATGGTTTGATTTCATATTCTTGGTAGTCCTTTGTAAGGTTGAACGAGCTGCTAACTGTTCATCTTAAGCTTCCTATTTCAGAACTACCAAGACAAAAATCTAGATATTTACAAAAATATACCATAGAAAGCCTAACTTAGTGTTGACACAATGCTAATAAGCACACTAAGCCCAACGAGGACATCCTCGAAATTTATTTTTTTGTGTGACTAGCCTAAGCTTAGTCATTTTCGACGGAGGCAAATATCAGCAGTAATAAACCAAGCGCTGGAATTTCCTTATCTAGTTAGCAGCTCGATAGGACTACCAGAAATACGCTATTCACTGCATAATATTTACCCCTCTATATATCTCTTGGGAACAGTTGGCTAAAATTATGCAGAAAAACCGCTATTTTGTAATAAAACTTTACAATTCCCAATTCCCAATTCCCAACTCCCAAACAACTAAAATTGATAATTCACACTAAAATAAAAACCTTCATCCTGGGCATTAGTGCCCCGATCATCCAAATCAATCAGAGGAACACCATAATCGAGGCGTAAGTTGAGGTTTGGTAGAGGTTGCCAGATTACGCCTAAACCCACACCAGCTAAAAAACGCTGTCCTGGTAATTGGTTAGGATTATCTGAGTCATTCCAGACCAAACCTGCATCAAAAAAAGGAGCTAGCAGAAAAATAGGGCTCCCACCTTCATCTCTTTCTAGAGTAATACGGTCTTCAACAGAAAAGCGCAAACCATTATCCCCGGCTCGAATGTTTTGCCGGTAACCCCTTAAAGATTGACCACCACCAATGACAAATTGTTGGGAAGGTACTAAGCTATCGGGGGTCAGCTGAACATCGGTGCCGATGATTAAGAGGTTATTCTCATTGAGCACTTGTACCCGTTGCAGCTGACCTAACCAGCTGATAAACTGACCATCAGGAGTAGGTTCAGGATTGTCTGTGGCATTAAACAAATCAGTACCGAAACTAAAAAGCGATCGCAAAGACCAAGCTCCCCTGGAATCGCGGCGCAGATAATCTTGTCCAAACTTAATCACGCTGGTGGTGGTAACTCCCTCAGAGTTGGCTCCAGGACTAACGGGCAAAATATCTTCTAGTAGAGCTTTATTTCTCTGATAGGCAAAACCGAGCGACAGAGCCAATTCTTCACGAGGACTGCGTATCAATGGCTGTCGGAAACTGGCTTCATACAGCTGTGACTCTCCCTGAATATCAAAAACGCTGAAACCTGACTCAACCACTTGATTCCGACTCAAAGAAGTTCTTAGTTGTAGAGTCCCATTCATGGGATTGACCGGCAGCCGATAACTTATGTCCCCGACATCAGAGCCACTTCTGGTAGTGTGGAAGAAAGAGGTAGCCAGTCTATCCCCATTACCAGTAAGGTTGAGATAAGACAATCTGACCCCCAATCGTTCAGAGTCA
>JAAHGR010000283.1 GCA_010672425.1 Symploca sp. SIO2E6 | reverse complement strand
GCAGTTACCAAGGGAACTAGAGTAGTGGGAACCTCGTCACCTGTGAGTTCGTGTAAACCGAGAATATACCGTAGAAGTGACGAGATGCGTTGAGATCCCTGACATTTAAGGCGATGTGATGAACTTTGCGTAAACTTCCTGTTGGTAAGGCAGGAGACTCGGAACTCAATAGCATAATTTTAAGTAGTAAAATTTACGGTCATTTACCTAAATATAATAAAATAAAAAAAAATTGGCTTAATTATTACAGTTAATTTATCAATACTTTAATAATGATGCGCTAGGCTTTACTAACACAGTATAGAAGGTTCGTTTATTAGGAAAATTTCCCTTGTAAATTGGTAAAATATTCATGTTTTCGTAGGATATTTATCTAATAATTAATAGTCAATATTTAAGGTGGTTATCCGGATAACATAACTTAAGGATTGAATATGGTCTAAAGAAACATTATGTAAAACCGAACATGACGACTTAATCCTTGCCATGATCTTTGAGTAGGGAAATAGTTGTATATCTATACAAGAAGAATATGAACTTAGCTTACAGAGGTCTTGGCTGGTTATTGGTAATTCTTTCCATCTATAGGCTATTAGCCCCTAGCCAAACTACAGCTCAACCAATTACGCCAGCACCGGATGGTACTGGCACTATTATTACGACGACTGGTAACCAACTGGACATCACTGGTGGTAGCCTTTCGGTAAATGGGAGTAATTTATTCCACAGTTTTCATGAGTTTGGTCTCGATCACAACCAAATTGCTAATTTTATTTCTAATCCGCAGCTTCGGAATATCTTAGGTCGTGTAACTGGTGGTGATGTCTCGCTGATTAATGGTTTGATTCAGGTAAGTGGTAGTAATGCTAATTTATACCTGATGAATCCTGCGGGGATAGTGTTTGGCTCAGGTGCAAGGTTAAATGTACCAGCGGGTTTCACGGCTACTACTGCTACTGGTATTGGTATTGATAATTATTGGTTTAAGGCAGCAGGAGATAATAATTATGCAGTTCTAGGGGGAGATCCCAAGGCTTTTGCTTTCGGTATACCTCAACCTGGGACAATTGTTAATGAGGGAGAGTTGGCGGTAGGAACGGGTCAGAATTTAACTTTAATCGGCGGTGTCGTGGTCAATACGGGGGAACTCTCAGCGGCAGAGGGACAAATCACTCTGGCTGCTGTTCCTGGAGAAAGCTTGGTGCGCCTTAGCTATCCAGGATATGTCCTGAGTTTGGAAATTGAACCAATAACTGCTCTAGGAAATCAGCTACAGCCTGAGAATTTGCCCGACCTCTTGACTGGTGGTAATCTAGAGGATGCCACCAGTATTACCGTTAATGATCATGGTCAGGTAATATTAACTGGTTCTGGAGTTACTATTCCCTCTAAACCAGGTTCGGTGACTGCTGCTGGAAATCTGGATGTTTCGGGGACAACTGGGGGTCAGGTAAATATATTAGGCGATCGCGTGGGAGTTTTTGATGCCCAGATCAATGCTTCTGGTACTAATGGCGGTGGTACTGTCTTAATTGGTGGTGATTATCAAGGACAAGGTACCCTACCGAATGCCTTACGCAGTTTTGTTAGTAGTGATTCGGTGATTAATGCCGATGCCTTAGTTGATGGTGATGGTGGTCAAGTAATTGTTTGGGCAGATGAGGTAACGGAATTTAACGGTGAGATTACGGCTCGTGGTGGTAATCTCTCTGGTGATGGTGGCTTAGTGGAGGTATCTAGTAAAGATACGCTGCAATTTACGGGATGGGTAGATACTACGGCTCCCCAGGGTATGGCTGGTAATCTTTTACTTGATCCTAAAGATATCGTGATTGATCCTGCGGGTTCTGATCTAGTTCCCGGAAATAGTTTATTTACAGATAATGCTGCTAGCACTTCTACCATTAGCGGTGTCAATCTTGCCGCAGCAATCAACTCCGGCAATGTGACGCTGCAAGCCAATAATGATATCATCATCAACGATAATGTGACAGCTACCACCTTTGGTAATGGACTGACCTTGCAGGCAGGACGTTCGATCAACTTTAATCCTAATCAAACGATCGCTCTTAATGGTGGCAACTTTCAAGCTACGATTAATGATGGGAATGCGATCGCTAACCAGCGAGATGCCGGAATTGCTCAGTTATTCATGGGTTCGGGTTCTCAAATTTTAACCAATGGTGGAGATGTCACTATTGAGGCGGGGAATTTCGGAGGAACAGCAGTTGGTAAGGTGATTCTGGATGGATCAACCATCAACTCTAGCACAGGTAATATCACCATTACAGGTATAGGGGGAACTGATGCTAACTTCGAGCGCGGTATTTTTTTGGATAACAGTAGTACTATAGGATCCACCACAGGGCAAATTAACCTTAATGGTACATCAGGAACTGGTGGCATATTTAAGCAGGGTATTGTCCTGAGCAACAACAGTGCAGTAACATCCACTACAGGACAGATTACTCTAAATGGTACAGGGGGAGCTGGGACAGAATTTAACGATGGGATTCGCCTTGAGGGCTCTAGTAGCATTATCTCAGAGAATGGAGATATCAACCTCACAGGTATTGGTCAAGGTATAGAAGATAACAATAATGGCATTCTGCTTGAAGGCTCTAGCAGCATTACCTCAGAAGATGGAAATATTAGCCTTACAGGTATTAGTCAAGGTACAGAAGAAAACAATGATGGCATTCTGCTAGCAGGCTCTAGCAATATTACCTCAAAAAATGGAAATATTAGCCTTACAGGTACTAGTCAAGGTACAGGACAAAACAATGATGGGATTGAGCTTGAGAACTCTAGCAGCATTACCTCAGAGGATGGTGATATCATACTCACAGGTATGAGTCAAGGCCCAGGCATCGACAATAATGGCGTTCTTTTAGAATCTGGAAGCTTGGTAGAATCAACGAGAACCGGGACAATTACCCTCAACGGTACAGCGGGTAACGGGAGCGACTTTAATGATGGGATCATAGTGATTGGACAGGATGGGGATAACACCACAATCAGGTCTCAGGATGGAGATATCAACCTGACAGGCACTGCTAATGGAACCGGCATCTCTAATACAGGTATTGACTTTATCGGTCCTGTTGTAGTGGAATCAACGGGAACCGGGACAATTAACTTCAACGGTACAGGAGGTGCTGGCACCGATGAGAATGAAGGGATCAGGATTAGGGACTCAGGCTCTATTTCTTCAGCACAGGGTGAGATTAACTTAACCGGAGTTGGTAACGGCACCGGCAACGATAACTACGGCCTTTGGTTGGAAGATGATACTGTATTAGCATCTCAGCTAGGGGCTATTACTCTCACAGGCAGTGGTACTAATCAGGCAGAAGGGATTCGTGTTGAGGATAGTCAAATTAATCCCACTGGTGGCAGCGGCAGTCTCTCCCTTACCGCTGATGAAATTAATTTTGTGGGGGAAACTGAAATTCGTAGCACCAATATCAACCTCACCGCCTCTGGAGATATTACCACTGGTTCCATTATCGTAGTTCCTGACCCTAGTATAGGAACCAACAACTCTCTGGAGATTAATACGAATGGCATAGTTAACCTGAATGGGGATATTGCTACCAATGGAGCCGATATCTCCATCGGTAATCTGCTTTCTCCTAGTCAGATTAATGGGAGTTCCACCTTAGACAGTAGTAATAGTGATGGTGATGGCGGTAATGTCACCCTCAATGCAGCAGGTACAATTCAAGTCACCTCGATTAATGCCCAAGGAGGCACTAATGGTATAGGAGGGAAGGTAGACATTACTACTAGCGAATTCTTCCAGGCTACCGAAGTCTTCAGCAATGGTCTCTGTGTCAATACTAGCATTTGCACCGTTGGTGGCCTTGGAGGTTCTCCGATTACTATCCGTCATGGAGGCAATGGTTTAACTCCCTTCATTATTGGGGATGCCAGCATTAACGGTACAGCGGGAGAGATTGCTACTAGCAATAACAATCAAATCTCACCAACTCAATTGTTTCTCAACTCCTACATTCAGGATAATATCAATATCCTGACTTCAGATGACTCAAGATCAGAATTACCCCCCATAGAACCGAATCCACCTTTACAAACTAGTATCGTTGACTTCGCATTAGAAAGCGTCGTTGACCCCGTATTAAAAGTAGAATTACCCCCCATAGAACCGAATCCACCTTTAGAGTCTAGTATCGTTGACCTCGTATTAGAAGCAGAATCACCCCCCATAGAACCGAATCCACCTCTAGAGCCTAGCGCCGTTGACTTCGCATTAGAAGTAGAGTTACCACCCCTGATAGAACCGAATCCACCTCTAGATCCTAGCTTCCTTGACACTGCCGAAGTCGTATCCTTAGACACCTTTATCGAGCAATTAGAGAAAAATTTTACCGTTGAATACGAGGAATATCTAGGACTAGAAGAGACAGAAATTAAAAGCCTAACGGAAATCCGCAATACCTTGAGCGATATCGAAGAAGCAACAGGAGTTAAACCAGCCATCATCTATGCCTCTTTTGTCCCCAAAACCCTGGCAGAAGATTTTGAGGAAAACAGGGGGAATGATCTAATCCCGAATGCTCAGGATCAATTAGTCTTAATTTTAGTTACCCCCGACAGCAAACCAATTAGCAAGCAGGTTAAGGGTACAACCCGACAGCAAGTACTCCTAGAGGCGAGGCGATTGCGCCAGGAAGTTACCAAAATTACCAGTCGTCCCCATCGCTACCTCCCCCCAGCTCAGCAAATGTACCAGTGGCTCGTCGCACCTCTAGAAGCAGATTTGCAGGCTCAGGAGATCGACAATCTGGTGTTCATCGTTGACCGTGGCCTACGTTCTCTACCCCTAGCAGCTCTTCACTCAGGAGAAGACTTTCTGATCGAAAACTACAGTGTTGGTCTAATGCCCAGTCTCAGTTTAACCGATACTCGTTACCAACAGATCCAAAACTTCCAAATTCTCGCCATGGGAGCATCAGAATTCGTAGACCATCGCTCTTTAATCGCCGTGCCAGTAGAATTATCGGTAATTACCCAGAATTTGTGGCAAGGGAAATCTTTCCTCAATGAAGGTTTTACCCTTGACAACCTCAAGTGGCAACGCCGCCAAAAACCTTTTGGTATTATCCACCTAGCTACCCATGCCTTTTTTGAACCAGTAATACCCGGAGATTCTTATATCCAGTTGTGGAATAGCAAATTAAGGCTAGATCAACTGCGGCAGTTGGGATGGCATCAACCCCCAGTAGAATTATTAGTACTCAGTGCCTGTCAAACAGCACAGGGTAGTGAAGAAGTGGAGTTAGGCTTTGCCGGGTTAGGTGTACAAGCAGGAGTCAAATCAGCATTAGCGAGTTTATGGTTTGTCAATGATGAGGGAACCATGGCACTGATGACGAGTTTCTACGAAGAGTTGCAACAAGCACCGATTAAAGCAGAGGCCCTGCGTCGTGCTCAGTTGGCTATGCTCAAGGGAGAAGTCAGGCTAGAAGATGGTAAACTGGTGACTCCCTCTCAGGTAGTAACACTACCACCAGCATTAGCAGAGTTGGGAGATCAAAATCTCTCCCATCCCCTATTTTGGTCAGCTTTTACAATGATTGGTAGTCCTTGGTAAGTTGTTGTTGGTTGTTTGTTGTTGGTTGTTGGTTGTTTGTTGTTGGTTGTTTGTTGTTGGTTGTTTGTTGTTGGTTGTTGGTTGTTTGTTGTTTGGAAAATTGGGAATTGGGAATTGGGAATTGGGAAGATTATTTTTCACTCACATTGTCCTCTTTTCCTGTTTAACCTTTTCCTGAAGTTTGATGCGAGAGAGCATATTGCCAACAATAACGTTAAAATCGTAAATCTGTTTTTCATCGCTACTGGTAAAACTAGCTCGAAAACAATCAGGTGCAGGTTTGAGCTTCAATTCATGGTTTTGCGCTTCAGGTTCATCTTGTCTAGAAGCAGAATTTTCACAATCATATTTTTCAAATCCTTTTCTCTTTTTATTCACTAACTGCATCACACCAACCAATTCTTGATCGATGTTACGTATGGGTACGCACATCAGGCTACAAGTACGATACCCAATCCTGGCATCTGAGTCTTTGGATGTTTGACTATTACGATCATCATAGACATCAAAAGGAATATTTTTGATATGTTTTGTCTTGGTATTTTTTTCTTGGATAGCTTCCTTAGCTGTTATACCAGCATATCCCTCGCCAATTTTAATAGGATGTAACTCTACAGTCTTACCCTTTGCATCAAGAGCTGTTCCATATAAAAACCGAGGATCTTCCACATCATCTACTATCCATAAAGTGCTACGATGAGCATCTACAAGTTCTTTGGCTTCCTCCATGACTTTATTGATTTGTTCATCTTCATTTAAATTTAATTGAGTAATTGAGTTAATCGCTTTCCTAAATTTTTCCAAATGTTGTCGTTCTTGGAAGGTTGCATACAATCCACAAAATGCTTGAATTAAAGAAATTGTCGCAATTGTATTTTTGCTATTTTTGTTGATTTTATTAACATCTTCTTCGCTAAATAGCGGATGATTTTGACATTCTTGTAGCTCAGCTACTTTATTAATAAATAATACAAGAGCAAAAGGATCTGAGCTTTCTTGATTTTCATCTTCCCAAAGAGGTATCATCAATAAGTTGCGGATATTTTTTCCAATATGATTTAGAGGTTCATGCAAAAAATCTGAATAAGGCTCTTTTGAAAAATCATTGTTAATTATATGTGCTTTATTTTTAAAAACTTTGCCTATTATGCCTTCATAGGCAGGTATTCTTATCTCTGACCCTTGCAGTTGGGAACTTCCTTTATCAGGTTTCAAGAGAACTGTCCAAAATTCACGTTTGTCTTGATGATACTCTTGGTATAATTTTCGATCATCTTCCAAAAACAAAAAAATAGTTTGTTCAGATTTTATATAGTTATAGGCAATTGTGCCAATAGCTTTGAGTAATTGATAAAGACTATCATTGTTATCACTTAAACTAGGGGCTCTACTTCTTTGAATAGCTACAGCAACTTGTTCATTGTAAGCTTGGAGACGCTTCTCATCCTCCTCAGTAAAACTGGCATTAAAAACTTCTGGAACCTTATCCTCCCAATGAGTAAATTCATATTCTTGCATTTCAGGGAATGTTCCAGGTAATCTTTTATTTACCAATTGTGTAACACCAATCAACTCACCTTTCTCATCATTACTAAAAAGTGGCATACATAAGAGGCTACAAGTCCGATATTTGGTTTGCTTGTCCGCATTTTTAGCTGCTTCTGAATCTGGATCTTCGTAGACATCACAGGGAATATTTATTTTCTCTTTAAGTTTGGCTGATTGTCCAGCAAATCCTTTTCCTAGAGATAACTCAAGTGGTTTAAATAAACCATCTTTATCCTTTATTTTTGTCCAAAGCATTTTTGAATCAGGCTCAAAAATCCATACAGTACTGCGATCTGCTTTTGTAACTTCTTTGACTCCCTGCATGACAAGTTGAAGAGTTTCGTCTAAGCTTTGGTTACCTTGGCTTATAGCTTGCACATTCTTTGTAAAATCAACAACTGATTGCATTTTTTTAGAGAGTTTGTAATAACTCATAAACTTTTCTATAACTTCGACAATCCGTGGCTCGTATTTGGCAAATTCTCCATAGTCACCCTCTGTAAAACCAGCTTCATCCGGAATTGATTTATTATCTTCTTTTTTTTGTTTATTAAGAAATTGAATAACGGCAATTAATTTGCGTGGTTTTGAGTAGTTTTCTTTGATTATTTGGCCTTTAGAATCTGAGTAGTTTTCCTCACTAAATAAAGGTATAGTTAAAAGGTTTTTAGTTTTATATTTAGTTCGATTATCCTGTTTTTGTATTTCTGTTTGTTCTTCATTATTTAAATTTTTACTCACAACAATTCTGTAAGGATTTTCATTGTCTGAATGGCTTAATGCGTCTTCAGCAACTTTACCTGCAACTCCACTTCCTACAGGAACTCGAATTTCTAGAGAGCCCTGTCCTTTATTTTCAGCAATAATCGACCAAAGTTGCTGTTGATCTTCTGTTAAAAAGAAAACAGTAGTCCGATCAGCATGGACACAGCTTCCCATTTCTGAAGCAATGGATTGTAGAGCATCACGATGAATATCCAGAATTTTTTCAAACCATAGATTATCATTGGCATGTTCAGGTAATGAATGAATCTCTTGCTCCAAGTTGGTAATAATTTCTGCAAAATCGATGTCTTTAACTTCTAATTCCTTTAAAACTTCAAATGCTAATGTTGCTGCATTCTCAGAAGCTTTTTTCTGTCTATGACTTTCCTTTGATTCTTGATAAGTAAAGTTTTTGTTGTCAATGAGATCAGAAATTCCTCGAATAACCAAAGCTTCTATTTTATGATTAGCATCAATATATTTTTGAGCAGCTGCTAGAAAGCCATAGCCTTCCATTTCTACAGCAACAGAGTCTTCAAGATGCAGTTTAATAAATTTACAAGTTTCTGAATTAGAGTTGGTATGTAATTTTTCTCCAGAGGCAATCGGTTTAGCATGAATCAAGAAATCTTCTGGCTGATCTGTTTGGGTTAATTGTTCTGTTTTGATTTTACTAGCAATCTCTCTAATGCGAGACGTGGATTCTACGCTTACCGCTCGGTTTTTATCTCCCTGTTCATCTCCCTCTTTGCGAGATTCGTACCAGTGAATTTTGGTGGCTACGACAACATCCCCAATGTTAACTCTTTTGTCCTTAAAGCCACCCGCCACACCTACAAACAGGGCAACACTAGGTCTGAATATCTCCAGTGCTGCGTAGGTTTCAATCGCTGCATTAATATTACCTGGAACAGTGGTTTGCAGAACTATTACTTCCCATGATTGATGACGGCAATCAAGTGTAAATATCGAATAATCTTTGCGTTTACGACGGCGTTTTTTTCGTTCTCGTAATTTATGATAACTGATAACAGCTTGGTATTCCTCTGTTAAGACAGTAACGATAAGGACACGATTCATAATTGAAGTTTTTGAGTAAAAATAGATTAGTGCCAGTAAGTTCCAAGGCAGTCTTGATGAAAAAAACTTTTTTTTCACCGCCATGAACGAAAATTCATTAAAACTTATGGTATCTGCTTTTTAAACTATTGTCTATAATGTTGAATTCCAAATTTTTACGCAAATTATACGGTAATTTCAGTTCGACAGTAGTACATAAGTACTTTATGCGTGCGATCGCATGGTAGATCGCATGGTAGGGTGGGCACTCATCGATACAGCAGTTTTCGCTGTTATGTGGTACACCTTTATCCCCCCAACCCCCCTTAGAAAGGGGGGCAGTAAAAGTCCCCCGTGGAACCAAAAGCGTAGCATCCTCTGGCTTCCCCCTTTCAAAGGGG
>JAAHGR010000282.1 GCA_010672425.1 Symploca sp. SIO2E6 | reverse complement strand
AATCCCCTAGAGTATGTTGAGTCATCATTACTATTATCTTCATCAGATGAAAAAGACTCAGGACTGGAACTATAATCGTTGTAGTTGCCGTAGTCACGACTGGTAGATCCATAGTTGTCACTATAATCATTACCGTAGTTGTCGTTATTGTCGTAGCTGTAGCTATTTAACAGTTCATCACCTTCGCCATAAGCAGGATTCGAGTCAAGGTAAGGGTCAGCTGCTCCATAGTCGTACTGGTTATCATCGTTACCATAACCTTCTGAATAGGAACCGTAATCTTGGCTGGAATCACTTAAATCTTGGTTCCAGTCATCTATGCCATTGCTATAGACACCTCCATCCATTTCTGTTGCCTCCTTGAAAAACTTTGGATTTCTTACCTTGCTCTACATTTTATAAAACATTTCTCAGATTCAGCCAGTACAAGTCTGAATCACTTTGGAGAGTTAGGGTGTCTCAGAGTAGGTTTTCGCAGTTGACTCAAAAGGGAGCATCTCAGTTTTGCACAAACACCAATGGTGAGGGGTTGTAACCCCTTATATATTCTGTTATCCAGATCGACGATTTACAAAGGTGAGATGTTCCCGACTCAAAACACCGGGTAACTAAATCGGATTTGGTATCATACCCTCACCCAAAGAAGCCTAATTTTTTACTCCTCTAGGAAGGGTACGACTGACTTTTGCCGGACAAAGAATCTGTGTTTGCTGGGTATCGCTTGTTGTCTTATCCGTAAGACAACCATTACTGTTGCGATCGCGATAACCAACAAATCGGATGTAAACCAATTCCCCTTCCTTCATATCATCGGTATCAGGTTGATGTAGCTGAGGATTATAGGGCACTTGTTCCCAAGGTTTACCAATGGGTTCATAACCCCAACTCTGTAGCAAATTCTCTAGGGGTGTGAACAGAGAAGTCAAATTCTTAGCAGGTAAATCAGGCTTAGCTTGAGCCATTTGGCTGGCGCTTGGGTAGTTTGTCAACAAAGTTTGTAGCTGCTCGAAGGTAGATTTCTGAAAATCGGCACGTAGCTGTCCAGATTGCTGCTGTAATTCGTTTCGGAGTCGGAAGCATTGTTGCTGTAGTTGTTTAAGTTCGGTAGCCTCAGTAGTAGCCTTAATTAGGTTAGATATACGTGATTTGGCTGCCAATAAGATTGACTTGTGATCAATATTGTGTATTAACTCTTCGAGACTCCAATCTAATGCGGTAGCTAGTTTCCTCAGCCGAGATATCTTGAGTTGTCCGATTTCTCCCTTACACACCTGTTGCAACTCATAGTTAGTCAAACCAGATTTGGCTCGTAAAGCTTCCCAGGTAGGAATTCCTAACTGCTGCCGACGTTGGTGCAGGCGATGCCAAAGAACCTCCCGCCAGACTTCGTCATCCTGCTGATAGGTACCGTTTTGGGCATGAGAACTCAGCAGGAATAACACCAACAGTGTCATTCCTAACCACAGGAAGCAACCGAATAAGAAGAGATTGGAATCCTCAACCATTACTAGCCTTCTCTACATCTGAGTTACAGACTCAGTTGATGTTGTCGTAAGACTTTCAGCTCCCTCATAATATTCTGGTAATAGTTCTCGATCATCAATCTCTCCTAGAGCTTTTTCTATTTCTGAAGTGGTATTAGTACAACCAGCTCCAGAGCCGTTGATTACAGTTTCAGTAATCTTGCCGTCTTTGCCAATGCGATATTCAATCTTTTGGTACTCAGCCATAATATCTTTAGGTTTGTTAGCTAATGGTTGGTTTAAGCACTCTTCCTTATTATATTTCCGAACTGGAAAGGTTACTTTTTTCTCTAACTGCTGTCAAACACTTGCCCAAGCTGCAATAGTTGCGACTTCCTGAAAGATGTGTTTGACTGAAGTATAACTTCGATAGCTAGTGGTGGGCGTATTCTCAGTTCGGGTTCTGCTGTTGTAGGTAGCTGGAGCAAGTGAGCAAAATTGCTTGGGTGGCTTGGACAGGTTCAACAGCAACTCGGCAGGGAAGTTAAACCAAGCCCCTGTTTGACTTCAGTATCAATAGATATCTATATACCTTGAAGACATTCAGCTCACCTGTAAACCTCCTGATCACAAAATCTGGATCTAGCTATCCCTAGTACAAACGACTTAGTACGTAGTCAGCCAAATCAATCAGAGTTTGACATGACTCTGAAGGTTTGAGTTGGCCTAGGTTTTGTACCGCAGCCTGGGAATGGTGCGCTGCCAATTGGCGGGAGAGTTCGATTCCCCGCCCTTCCTTAACCAGTGCGATTGCTTGCTCAATATCGTCTGCTTGGGCAAACTCTCGTTCAATTAGTACCTCTAGCTGGGGTTTTTCTTTCAGGGCATATAAAACTGGTGCAGTAAGATTACCGCTGATCAAATCAGAAGCTGCTGGCTTGCCCAAGACTTCTGTTGAAGCTGTGAAATCGAGAATATCATCTACAATCTGGAAAGCCAACCCCAGATGACGCCCATAGTGGTACAGATGTTCTACAATATCTGCTGATACACCACTAAGTATTCCAGCGGCTTTAGCACTATTGGCAATTAGGGAAGCGGTTTTGTTGTAGGTCTTCTCCAGGTAAGTTTCGATGGTAGTGGTAGTATCAAATCGATTTAGTCCCTGTTGAATTTCCCCCTCTGCCATATCCTTAATCACTTCCGAGAGTAGTTTGACTACCTCTAGGTTGCCTAGATTAGCTAGATACCAGGCAGATTGACCGAACAAAAAATCTCCCGCTAGTACAGCCACTCGATTGTTATACAAGCTGTTGATTGTAGGGACATTGCGGCGTACCTGTGATTCATCTACCACATCATCATGTACCAAGGAAGCGGTGTGAATCATCTCGGTAATTTCTGCCAAACGTCGGTGACGTGGGGTAATGTCTTGTTCCAACATGGTTGCCCGTGAAATTAACAGGACAACTGCTGGTCTGATCCGTTTTCCCCCAGCACCGAATAAATATTCAGCGGCAGCGTATAGTATTGGGTGACGGGCACCCACAAGGGTCTTTAAGTTCTCGGTCAGTATACACAGATCTGCTTCAACAGGCGAGAAAAGGGAGGTTACTGAGGTCATGGATTAGCCGACTCAGAGGTTAAGTTACGAAAGTTTACATATTCTTGCTTCAATTCTAAGCGAAGCGTCCCCTACTCCGAAAGTTTGATCTAACTCTAGGCTGGACAGGAGGACAAATACAGTAATTGTATCAAGTTGTTAAATCGATAAAAAATCCGTGTGGATTATCAGGATTTTTGTGTTAATCTGAATAGTAGGGGTTTGGAAAAATTAATAAAGTTATTTCTTCCAAAGTGATAAGGGATAGTTTGTCCCAGATTCAGTGGTGAAGGTGCCTTGTTGCAGGCAGAGATAGCCTGATATATATAGGACTGACCATGTACCTTTTCTGCTGCCAGTATTGTTGCTGCCAGTGGTAATGTTATCCAAGGTCTTTCCCTAGGCATAATTAATTAAGAAATTTTCCACTCTCTATGAGTGAGGAGCTAAGCCCAAGCCTCCTAATACTGATGGTTTGCTTGCTCCAAAATTAATACCAGGAGCAATAGGGAACGATTAGTCCCCCTCAATTTTTTTTATAACAACAGGAATCTAAACCTCTTAAAAGGGGTATAAACTGCTGTTGGCAAAATTGGCATTGAAATTTACATACCTCCACCTCTGGTCATCACTATGATTTACAACGATCTGGCTCTAATTATTCCTTTTCTGGCTGCTGTTTATGTGTTAATAATTTATCTGCTGTTAATGCTAGCGGAGCATACAACCAAGAATTCCAGGTATCTTACCAGTTCTTTCACCGATGCTTACGTCTCTTATCTGCCTCAAGAACCCAAAGAGCAAGAACCAAAGCTCGATGAGGTTGAATCATCCTCACCTCAGAAGATATAACAGGTAACTATTGTTCGATAACTACTATCGATAAACTGCCTCAATCTACTGGTTAGAGTGAGACTCCAGTGAGGCCAATGCCACTGATGGCAAACATACTTTCTCAACGGCTGGGGTAAAACCCAGCCATTGTAATGAGAGTTTAGCAAACTGTTGTGGGCAACCACTAACACAAAAACGAGTTGGCAGAGGAGAAAAAGTATTCCTCTCTCCAATTAGGTCTAGTTCTTGAGCCGTAGCAGCAACTACATGTTCGGCTGGATCTACAAACTGGATATGCACTGGTAAAAGTTCTCGTAAGACAGGACTTAGATGAGGATAGTGGGTACAGCCATAAATTAAAGTATCGATTCGCTGCTCTAGTAAAGGAGCAAGGTACTGTTGTGCAACTTCGGTAGTATAAGGGTCGTACAAGCGGTTTTGCTCAACTAAGGGTACAAATTCTGGACAACCTACTTGCCAAACTTCGGCAGTCGGTTCAATTTCTAATATGGCATGTCGATAAGCATTGCTAGCAGCTGTGGCTGGCGTAGCAATCACTCCTAACCTACTCCCTTTTTGTACAGCAAAACGAGCTCCCGGTAGAATTAGTCCTAGAATGGGTAGATTAAATTCCTCGCGCAAGGTTGACAAAGCCAATGCGTCAGTAGTATTACAGGCCAAGACAAGCATCTTGACCTGTTGTTGCACCATCCAAATGATAATCTCGCGACTGAACTGCAAAATTTCCGCAGCAGACCGAGTACCGTAGGGTAGCCGAGCTGTATCAGCCAAGTAAATAATTGATTCGTTAGGTAACTGCCGGTAGAGTTCTCTCAAAACCGTGAGCCCCCCCACACCACTATCGAAAACCCCAATCGGTCTTCGTTGCGCTTCTGCCTTTAAGGTCAAGATTTGCTCGTTGCTCATTGGTTACCGGTCAGGGGATTGTAGATTGGGTGATTGAGTGATTTTAGATTGACCCTTGCTCAAAAGACAAGGGCTTGGGATTGTAGAAGGACAAAATTAATAATTCTGCCGAATGTACTGGAGGATGCCCTGGGCAATTGCTCGTGCCATAAGGCTGCGGTGCGCTGGCTCTCTCAGTTTTGCTGCGTCTAGATGACCTGTAACAAAACCAGTTTCCACCAAAATCGAAGGCATTGAGGTATTTCTGAGTACATAAAACCTTGCCTGTCGAACCCGCCGATCGCCAATTTCAACGCTTTGTAAAACGGTTTTATGGACTGTTTGAGCCAGTTCTCGACCAAGTTGGTGATAATAGGTCTCCAAACCATTAACATCGGGACGGCTGGCGCTAATAGCATTGGCGTGAATGCTGACAAATAGGTTAGAACGAGCCCGTTCCGCCATTTGCACTCGTCCTGCCAAACTGATGAACCGGTCATCTGAGCGAGTTAATATTGCTTGAACTCCCTGTTGTTCCAACAGGTTTGCTACTTCCAGAGAAATAGGTAAAACGATATCCTTCTCTCGCAGTCCTCCAATGCCAATTGCTCCAGGATCTTTACCACCGTGTCCTGGATCAAGCATCACCACAACGCGACTATTCGGTACACGGGGTAACGTGGTTGAAGGTGGTGTGCTCCTATCAGGCTGTGGCACCGGAATCGAGCTAGTCGGGGGCACCGTTTGCCTTGCCTGCCGTTGCTGTAGTTGCAGTGCTAACAACTGATCACTGACCTGATTGAGCTCCCCAATTTGGGTATCACTTCCAGGTTGTACCAGAACTACCACAGTTTTTTTGTCTTGCTGCAAGACCCTAACTCCTGCAAGAGGACTGTTAGGGCTTAGTTGGGGACCGACGAAGTTGTCAGCCAGTTGGGCAGAGGGAATGGTAATTTGAAAGGCATTTGCTCCTCGGTTCCACTGATTAGTAGCTCTCACCCTTTGGTTAGATCTAATTAACAACTGAGTACCATTGCTAGCCAATGCGATTGACTCAATTGTTGCCAATTGACCAACCCTAGTATTAGCTATCGGTCGAGTTGGCCTTCCAGAAGCTGAATCTTCTAAAGATGAAATAGGAGCACGAGGTACAATTACCAGCCCCAATTCACTGTTGAAAGCGGCGTCCCAATCCGGGCTGTCTCTTTCGACATTCATGCGGATTCGGACAACTGGTGGTGACTTTTCAATCTGTTCAAATTGAACTTGGCTAACGCCGTAGCGATTTACTTCAACATCTTCCTCTGAGAGTCTCTCAGAGAGAATAGTATCTTCCAGTTCAATATCAATATAGCGGCGATTGCGACTCCGCTCTACCTCAATATTTTCCGGTTCTTGGCCACTGGTGCGTATAAAAAATCCATTTCTACTTACTTGAAAACTTTCGAGTTGGGTAGTGGACTGTGATGCTGTATTTTGGGAGCGCCTTTGCCTGGATTGTCTGGTTTGCCTTTGTGAGCCAGAAGAGCTCCTTCTTTCAGAAGAATTGGTATTTGGTGGAGAGGTTCTCCTTGCAGGTGGCAGACTCGGCGGAGGTATCCTTTGAGGTTCTGGTAAATCTACTGTCCATTGCCTGGCAGTAATCCCCCGGAACTTCACTTGGTTAGGATCCAAGGTATAGCCAGGGGCTAATTCAATCACAATCCGAGCCATCCGGGGTTGAAATTGACCTGCTCGGATTTCCTTAATCAGACCTCTATACCGCCGTCTTTGTGTCGCTCGTCCCAGAAGAGTCCCAGGTAGATCAATGACTACTTTTGTAGGCTCACCCTCTTCTTGCAACAATTGTGCTTGGGGTTGAACCCCTTGATCCGTGATGAACTCTAGTTGGTCCTCACCATCAAAACTCCAACGCAGGAGCCTACCTGCTTCAGCAGCAGATGCACAAACAAGGACATTGAAAACGCTAAAGAGTACGATCAGCCAGCGAAATCTCACGATTATTTATTGCTCCTGTTGAAAGCGCGGTACTACATTAGACAGATAAACTCAAGTGACGTAGCAGGGTAAAGTTAAGTTTCAGAAATGACATTATACACGGGTTTTCCCAAATCCCAAATATGGCTTGGGCATTTGCCATTCGGATTAAGTCTATTGGCTAGGAGAGTCGTTTAACTTCCGTCTTCAGGTGTTGAACCAGAAGGTGCTTCTCGTTCTACTGCCACGGTTTTTGTACTGCCACTGTCTAAAGCAGAAATTTCTGAAGGAGCACTTTCGAGATCTTTTTCCTGAAACACTAATCGTAGCAAAGGAGGTGCGAGAAAGGTTGTTAGTATAACCATCACAATGATTGCTGCCTCAGTTGCTTCCGACAAAGCACCACTCTCAGAACCGACACCAGCAAAAACCAACCCTACTTCGCCTCGAGGAATCATCCCAACGCCGATGGCTAGCTTATTAATACCAGGTTGACCAAAGACAGTAAAGCCGGTGATGACTTTACCGATAATTGCCACCACAATCAAGAAAATTGCTAAAATCAAGCCTTCACGATTGCTAGGAACTGTAGGGTTGAGAACGCTTAAATCAGTTTTTGCTCCGACAACTACAAAGAAAATTGGCGTCAGTACATCAGCAACTGGTATTACCTGTTCTTCCAACTCTCGGCGTTTATCTGTTTCTGCCAGAACTAGTCCCGCTGCAAATGCGCCCAAAATTGCTTCTAATTGAATAGCAGCGGCAACGTAAGACAATAGTAAGGCAAAAATCAGAGCAGTTAGTAAAACCTGACCTCGAGTCTTCATTTCATTGACTAAGCCGACAAAATAGGGACTGAGGAAACGACCAAGTAAAATTGAACCTACCAGGAAAACTCCTGCACTGATAATGAGATAGATAACGTTAGTAATGACAATTTCGCCAGTCTTCGCCAGACTAGCAACTACTGCCAAGATAATAATACCTAAAATATCATCAAGTACTGCTGCACCAATGATAATTTGACCTTCTTTTGTACCCAGACGACCAATTTCTGCTAAGACTTTGGCAGTAATGCCAATACTGGTAGCCGTCAGAGCAGCACCGGCGAAAATTGCTGGTACAGCGGGAACATTGAAGAGAAAAGCTAAGCCAGCAGTACCAGCGACAAAGGGAGCAACGACTCCGACTACTGCCACCACAGCAGCTTGGGGACCAACGCGGAGCAGTTCTTGAAGATCCGACTCCAATCCGATTTCAAATAGCAGAATAATGACCCCTAGTTCCGCTAAAACGGAAATGACCTCGCCTTGAGTCTCAAATACTGATTCTGCTGCTTCTGCACTTAGACCAGCGGTGGATTGAAGGAAGCTCATGATCATCGAACTAGAGGCATCTGCGCCCCCTTCTGGAAAAACCAGTAGGTTCAGAGCAGAAATCCCGACAATAACACCACCTATCAGTTCACCTAACACAGGCGGTAAGTTAATCCGAGAGCAAATTTCGCCCCCCAATTTACTGGCAAAGTAAATTACCACTAGACTCAGCAGTACTCCTGCCAGTATCAGTGAACCATTTGCTGTTTCCTTTTCTGTTGCTGCTGCCAAAAGCGGCTGTTGAGCAGATAAAGATGAGATTGAGTTAGTGGGTGCTAGAAAACTCACCCAGGCAGTTGCATCAGCCATTAGTTGCGAAGAAATTACTTTCTCTACTCTACAAGCTGGTTGAACTTAGATAACAAAGAACACCTATATCTTCAAACCCACATGTCCTATCCACAGCAAGTCACACAAAGGATTTTAAGGTGTAGGATGTAGGAAATTAGAGAATTAGAATAAAGAACTGCTACGATTGGATATTCTTATCTCAAAAATTGATTTTGTTATGAATCCAGCTATTTTTGTGAGTTACTTTGATCGCTTTAGTCAGCGATTGCCGATTATTCCTTTGGCGGTAGGTCTACTGACCCTCTCTCTGAGCTACCCTTCCACTGCCCAAGAAAGACTCTTACGTACTCTGACTGTGACTGGTAGAGGAGTAGAAATGATTTCCACAACCATGACTCAGATACAACTAGGGGTTGAGATACAAGGAAAAACGGCTCAAGCAGCACAAGAGGAAGCAGCCCGTCGGTCAACAGCAGTAGTAGAATTACTGCGATCACGTAATGTGGCCAAACTGCAAACTACTGGCATCCGACTTAACCCAACTTATAGCTACGAGAACAGTGTACAAAGACTTATTGGTTATCAAGCCACCAATACTGTAAGCTTTAAGGTTCCTACTGAGCAAGCTGGTTCAATTTTGGATGAAGCTGTTCAAGCAGGAGCTACCCGGATTGATCGTATTAGCTTCACCGCATCCGATAGTGTGATCGCTACTGCTCAAAGAGAGGCTCTACGGGAAGCTACTCAAGATGCACAACAGCAAGCTGATGTGGTTTTGAACACCTTGAATCTCACCCGTAAAGATGTCGTCAGTATTCAGATTAATGGTGCTACTCCCCCCCGACCGCCAATACCATCATTGCCAAGGATTGCTGAAGCTGCTCAGACTGCTCCCCCTACTCCAATAATTGGCGGTGAGCAGGAGGTACAGGCATCAGTTACGCTGCAAATCAGTTAC
>JAAHGR010000281.1 GCA_010672425.1 Symploca sp. SIO2E6 | reverse complement strand
AAAACGTACCATTACCGATGAGCGAGTGGGGGAAGGTTCATCACCTCGCCAGAGGGATTCACCAGTTTCGATTAGACTCAAACAGCGGGAAGTACGAACCCCTAAGTAGTGCAAAGCTTCGGCTGCTAGTACTTCCCGAACACCACCTTTGAGAGTCAGTCTACCATCAGCATTGCGGGAGTAGGGGGTAGTACCAGAACCTTTAGTCCCAAAATCATAAAGTTTCCCATCATTACCCCGTATTTGTCCATAGAGAAAGCCTCTACCATCCCCTAACCTAGAGTTATATTCCCCAAACTGATAACCGTGGTATCGTAGGGCGAGAAAAGGGCGCACTCCCACAAACTTGCCAAAAGCTTGAATAAAATCAGCATCTTGTACTTCCGCCGGTTCTAATCCGATTTTAGGTAACAACTGATCATTCCGAAACCGTAGGATATGACCAGGAAACTCCGCTGCCACTACTTCATCAAAATAGTCAGTTCCTAAGGATTCTAAAGCTGGTTCGTATTCGAGGGAAAGAAACATGAATGAGTAATGAGTAATGAGTAATGAGTAATGAGTAATGAGTAATGAGTTTGGAGCTAATTATACCAAATCCGCTTCTCTTGAGTACGTGAAAAATAATTCATGCGTCCCCCAGAATTGGGGGGATTTAGGGGGCTAAGTAGCACACTTTTTCTCAACCGGATTTGGTATTACAGCAGTTTGCTCTGCTATGGGGTACATTTTTGATCCCCCTAAATCCCCCTTAATAAGGGGGACTTTGAGAAAAGTGTACTTCATTACAGCGCTTTGCGCTGTATCCATAATCGCCAAATTAAAGAGTCCTCATTATAACCTATAATTTATTACTTATTACTTATTACTTATTACTTATTACTACAGCCGCGCAGCATGGAGTGCAGCACCAATCAATCCTACCTGGGGATTTAAAATTATGTGAATTGGCACTTTTTTTATTAGGGGAGTGATACGACCTTTCTGGGTAAAGCTACGTAGAAAAGTACCTTCTTGCATCAAAGGAAGAATTTTGGCAGCAATACCACCAGCAATGTACAATCCCCCGAAAGGCATAAGTCTCAGTGCCAGGTTTCCAGCTTCGACACCGTAGGCTTCAAGGAACATTTGCATTGTCTTCTCTGAGAGGTGATCGCGTTTTCCTAAGGCAGCATTAGCGATCGCTGCTGCTGGATCAACGGTTTTTTCCTGAGAATCGGTTTCCTTTTCCCAAGTTTTGATTACCTGTTGGATCTCTGGTGATTCAGGCGCAAATTCTTGGTCTCGGAGAAACTGATAGATGGAGACTATTCCTTGACCAGAAACTACTCGTTCGACGGAAACGCGCTGGATATTATGTAATTTTAGTAAGTATTGCCGTAGTTGAAATTCTAGCTCAGTGCGGGGAGCAAAATCAGCGTGTCCACCTTCTGTTGCGATAATTTGATAATCTCCTTGGTGGTTAACCATAAAACATTCTCCCAAGCCGGTACCAGCACCAATAATAGCAATGGGAGCCTCTGATTGAGGTGTTGCCTCTTGCAAGCACAACAAATCTTCAGCTGGCAAATCCTGGATAGTGTAACAAATCGCAGCGAAATCATTGATCAGGCTCACTTTGGCAATGCCGAGTTCCTGCTCTAGTTGTCTAGCATCCAGAGACCAGTCCAAATTAGTCAGTACACAGGTATCATTAATTACCGGACCTGCGATCCCCAAACAAGCTTTTTCTGGGAAAAGAGTACTATCGAATTTTTGCTGTGCTGCCGACAAGAACTGCTGCACTATCGGTACTAAATCCGGGAAGTCTTGACTACGATAAAGCGCCTCATGGAGAACCTGTAATGGTTTGTCACCTTCGGCCTTCACCAGTCGCAGAATGGTTTTGGTACCGCCGATATCTCCTGCTAGTAGTAATGTCATCTTTGAGTTTAAGAGTTCAAATGTACTTAATCAACAAGTAAATGATTGTTTAATGATTGCGACTCTTGAACAAGCCACGAATAACGCGCTTCCCTGATGATTTCCACTCTTCTCCTTCGGAGAAACTAGCGCGAACTGTTTTTGCACTTCAATGTAGGTAGAATATTCCTGATATAATAGTACTAATTAACTACTTGTGTCAAGAAATATATCAGGGAAAAACTAGACCAATAACCACTGGCTAACTTTCCCTAGATATTATTCAAGTTTCAGTTGAAGCGGATCACTTCCTCGGTTTTACTCAGATGAGAAGTATCCCCATTGAGTTCCATCACCCATTGTTGTTCTTGGCGTACTAGTTTGACAAGACAGCACAAAGAAGCATTCACTTTGGGTTTTCCGGCAACTAGTCCCCAGGTTGTACCAACAACTGAGGCTCCATGACCAATTAGGAGTATATCTTCTGAAAATTCAGCTGTTAGATAGTTTACTGTTTCACTAGTACGTTTATCTACCATCTCCTCAGTTTCTGGGTAGTGAGGAATCACGCAGGAGGTATAACTAGAGTCAATACGGGGAAACTGCTCCTGCAATACTTCCAGGGGTAATCTTTCCGGTGAAGAGTCCATCCACTCAGGATTGAGCCATTCACTCAAACCCGATTCTAGCTTAATGGGTAAATCCAGAATCTCTGCTACTTGGTTGGCTGTTTGTACAGTGCGTAAAAAAGGTGAGGAGAAAATATGTGCAATGTTTTCTCCTACTAAACGTTGTCCCAGTTGCTTGGTTTGTAGGATGCCATCCTCTGATAGGGGTGGATCGTAGCGATGTTGTGCCGTATTAAACCATTCAGGGTTAACAAAATCGAGGCGATTTCCGTGTCTTGCAATCCAAACAGTTTGAGCCATGAATTTTAGATTTTAGATTTTAGATTTTAGATTTTAGATTTAACCTAATGACGTAGCACAGCCTATGATGATGGAATAATCTATCTTCCCACACCTCCCACACTCCCCACTGTTCCCCGCTGCACTAGGAGAAGCTAACTTTGTTGCCAAGGATACATTTGTTCAACCATTCCCTGGGTAAGCTAGCTAAACTGAGTGCTCCAGGGAACTATACTGAGAAGCTAGTGCAGGGCGGCGGAAATAGCTAACCAGCGAAAAAAGGCTAAAAAGCTTCCTTCCCACCTGCCACCTGCCTTCAAAGCACTAGTTCGGCTTGAGCCTCCACAAATTCATAAATGTTACAATATTTAACTGAAATTATCATATAATGAACTTTTATGAAGAGAATAGTATCTCAGTACCACTAACAGACAATAGATTATATATCACAATGAGCACTACCCTGTACTAAACCTGACAAAACCATCAAGATATTTGCTGTATTGACCCATTTATATCTCATCGAGCGCTATGAAAACTGCTCAAACTTCTACAGATCTAGTTCGTACTTACCTGCGGGAAATTGGTCGTGTTCCCCTGCTTACTCATGAGCAGGAAATACTGTATGGCAAGCAAGTGCGGCGACTAATTGACTTAACGGACATGAAAGAGTGCCTCGAGGAAAGGCTGGCTCGCGAGCCAACCCTTTCAGAATGGGCTCAAGCAGCTAATATCTCTGAAGCAGAATTAGAATCCGTCATTGCTCGTGGTGAAGTGGCAAAACGCAAGATGGTAGAAGCCAATTTACGATTGGTGGTTTCGGTAGCCAAGAAGTACATCAAGCGCAATGTAGACTTACTAGACCTGATTCAAGAAGGCACAATTGGTATGCAGCGAGGGGTAGAAAAATTTGACCCCTCCAAAGGATATCGTTTTTCTACTTACGCCTATTGGTGGATTCGCCAAGCAATTACTCGTGCAATCGCAGAAAAAGGGCGCACAATCCGTCTGCCGATTCATATTACCGAAAAGTTGAACAAGATTAAAAAGGTTCAGCGCCAACTCTCACAACAGTTAGGTAGAGCCGCGAGTATCTCCGAATTAGCCCAAGAGTTAGAATTGACGGAAAAACAGGTACGGGAGTATCTGGAAAGGTCTCGTCAGCCTTTGTCTTTAGATCTGCGTGTGGGAGATAATCAGGATACGGAATTAGTAGAGTTACTCGAAGACGACGGTCCAACCCCCGAAGATTTTGTCACCCACTCAGCGCTGCAAATTGACCTCAAGAGATTGATGGCAGATTTAACTCCTCAGCAACGGGAAGTATTGGCACTACGTTTTGGCTTAGAAAGTGGAAAACCTATGACTTTAGCCAAAATTGGTGATTGCCTCAATATCAGCCGTGAACGAGTACGACAAATCGAACGGGAAGCCCTCTCTAAACTCCGCAAGCGCAAAGCTGACATTCGTGAGTATATTATAGCGGCTAGTTGAGAGAATTGGGAATTGGGAATTGGGAATTGGGAATTGGGAATGGAGAATTGGGAATGGAGAATTGGGAATTGGGAATTGGGAATTCTTTCCTTGTCTCCCTTGTCTTCCTTGTCTCCCTTGTCTCCCTGTTCCCCGTTCCTTTGACAACGACATTTTTGCCTTAACTTGTCACCATTTATATCAAATCCGGCTAAACACTTATCGTATCCTTCCACCTTGCAACCTTGCTCTTTTCCTTGGAGCCTTCTGCCTTGGAGCCTTGGAGCCTTGGAGCCTTCTGCCTTGGAGCTTTATTACCACCAAAGTGTCAGTATTCAACCGAACTTGATATGATTGGTGAGAGAACCCGATATCAGTAGTTCGGTTCTACCCACTGTATCATTCATACTAGGAAAGTTAATTTAGTTTATAGAGACTTCCAGATAGAGATAAACACAACTAACAGTTCCTTCCTTCAGTGGGAAGATGCGAGGGAACTAACAGTGACTAGGAGGAAAAAGGTGAACCATACATCCAACGACACCCATGAGTTTTTTGACGGCGATTCTGACACTAACTTGCTGTGGCAGTACGTGCAATCCATGAGTCCAGAAACGATCGCTCATATGTCTAAACCAACCTCTTCTGAAGTATTTCAGGTGATGGAACGCAATATTCTGGGAATGCTGGGAAATCTGCCGGCAGAACACTTTAACGTGAGTGTTAGTACAAGCCGTGAGAATTTGGGACGTCTGTTAGCTTCAGCAATGGTTAGCGGCTATTTCCTGCGCAATGCTGAACAGCGCATGACTTTTGAAAATTCTCTGCAAATGGCTGAATCTCCATCTTTTGATGATGACAAGCTGTAAAACTTGTAACTCTTTCGTGTCTGTGGTGATCAGCGATGAATAAAGATGATCTGTTCAACACGATTGAAGAGTTAGTACTGCATCATTCTCCTAGTGGTGTAGAAACACAGATCGATCAGTACCTACTCCGTCGGTTGCAAGAGTTGGGATTAGAAGCATGGCAAGATCGAGCAGGAAATGCGATCGCGAAAATTCCTGGTCAGCAAGCAGGCGCGATTGCGATTACTGCTCACAAGGATGAAATTGGCGGCATTGTTAAAACTGTAGGTAACAAGGGACGTTTAGAAGTTCGTCAACTGGGGGGAGCATTTCCCTGGGTTTACGGTGAGGGAGTAGTGGATTTATTAGGGGATAAACAGACCATTAGTGGTATTCTTTCCTTTGGCTCCCGCCACGTTTCCCATGAGTCTCCCCAAAAAGCGCAGCAGGAAAATAAGCCAGTGCTGTGGCAAGATGTTTGGGTTGAAACCAAATGTACAGCAGCAGAACTAGCAGCAGCAGGAATAAGACCGGGAACCCGTATGGTAATTGGTAAGCATCGTAAGCGACCAATTCGTCTGAAGGATTACATTGCTAGTTATACTCTCGATAATAAGGCATCCGTGGCCATTCTGTTGGCTCTAGCCCAACAGTTAAAGACTCCAGTAGTTGATACTTATTTAGTCGCATCAGCCAAAGAAGAGGTAGGAGCGATTGGAGCCCTTTATTTCACCCAAAATCAACCTTTGGATGCCTTAATTGCCTTGGAAATCTGTCCCCTATCCTCAGAATATCCGATTCTGGATGGGGAAGCACCGGTACTGCTATCTCAAGATGGCTATGGCATTTATGATGAAGGCTTAAATGGAGAATTGCGGCAGGCGGCAGCAGCTAGGGATATTCCCTTACAGTTAGCAGTAATTACTGGTTTTGGCAGTGATGCCTCCATCGCTATGAAATTTGGTCATGTTTCTCGTGGTGCTTGCTTGAGTTTTCCCACCCAAAATACTCACGGTTATGAGATTGCTCATCTAGGAGCGATCGCTAATTGTATTAGTATCCTTGAGGCTTATTGCTTGGAATTGGGAATTGGGAATTGAGAGTTTCCAGTAGCTGATGCTGTAGGCGTAGGCGATCGCAAGTGATATCCTTTAAAAAGCTAGCAGTATTCCAAGAACAAGTATGGGAATTTCCCTACCACCTATTACTGGCAGGATGCCAGTTCTACCTATTACTGGCAGGATGCCAGTTCTACCTATTACTGGCAGGATGCCAGTTCTACCTATTACTGGCAGGATGCCAGTTCCACCTATTACTGGCAGGATGCCAGTTCCACCTATTACTGGCAGGATGCCAGTTCCACCTATTACTTGTAGGATACCAGTTCTACCTATTACTGGCAGGATGCCAGTTCCACCTATTACTGGCAGGATGCCAGTTCCACCTATTACTGGTAGGATACCAGTTCCACTTATTACTGGCAGGATGCCAGTTCTACCTATCTGGAGGCATCTAGTCTCTCATTGCTGCTTGATCTTAGTTACTTTAGTTAGCTGCCTGTTATTGTGGTCTACACCATCGGCTCTCGCTGGACTCAACGATGACAAGTATGATGGCAACATCTTTGTTATTTACGCTGGTAATGGTTCTCTGGTGCCACCGAGAGTATCCTTGGCAGAAGCCATGAAGCGGCAAAGACCCGCACTATTGGTGTTCTATCTAGATGACAGCAGTGATTGCAAACAATATTCCATCGTCGTCTCCAGACTACAAGGTCCTTATGGACGGGTTGCAGCTTTTATTCCAGTTAATATTGATACCCTCTCTCCCCCAGATACCTACACATCGGCAGAACCGGGTTACTATTACCAGGGATTAGTACCTCAGACAGTCCTCATCGATCAACAAGGCAAAGTAGTTCTCAATGAAACAGGAGAGTTAACCTATGAACAGGTAGATGACGTTTTTCGGGAAATATTTGATTTGTTACCCCGCGCAAAATCAGTACAGCTGAAGCGCCGGGTAATCAATGAGATTAATACTCAACTTAGCGAAAATTAGCACCTAAAACCTACCACCTAACACCTAACACCTAAATTAGGACGGATGTGCTGATGTCCAAAATTTACAGCACTCAAGAACTAATCAAAATCCTAGCAGATGAACGTCGTGCCTGTATGAATGGACAGCGGCTGAATCTGGCAGCTTCGGCATCTGGTAATCCTGTACTTGACCAATTTCTGAAGCCAGATGGTATTCAAAAGTTCAGCGCTTATCAAAACTTCCAAGCCGCTGTTCACCAGTACCAACGGCAACACCAAATCTCAGGGATTGTGTGGCGGCACATATGTGTTAAGGAACAGACTCTCGACTACCCTACCGTCGATGAACACCTGGTGGCACTTCCTAGTGATTTAGAAATCATCATCGCTGCCAAAGCCTCGATTATCGCTTTTTGGCGGATGGTGACAGTTGGCATGGACTTGTATTTAAGTATTCGTAACGGCAGAGACTATCAACAGATTATGCCTGAGGAAGTGAGTGCGATCGCATCTCGAACTGAATGGACAAGTATCTCTGGACACGGAAACTCAAGCTTTTTGGAAATTATCTTGCAGTTGGGTTGGGGAAAACCGGAGGAAGCCTCTTACAAACGAGGATGGCCTGATTCCGGTAGTGAGTATATTCACGCAGTAAACCCAGGTAAGCGTCCTATTTGTTAGGAGAATGAGTAATGAGTAATGAGTAATGAGTAATGAGTAATGAGTATATAATGAACTTAGAATGGTACACTTTAGTCGGATTGGTTCAACAGGGATATCAAATTGCTTCGGGAGAAACCGCCAATAGTCCCTATCCTGAAGGTAGTATCAAAATGCAGCTGCCTTATTTTCAAGCATTAGGACTTGATTTGACTTCTTGTTTTCTGGGAACCTTAAATGTTTCAATTCATCCCTATACCTTTGAACTCGTACAACCGACTTATACCTTTCCTCAGGTTCAATGGAATATCAACTCCCCTGCCGAAGATTTCTCATTTTCTCCCTGTCGTGTGAGTTACCAAAACCAAACTTATTCTGGCTGGATTTATTATCCTCACCCAGAAACTAAACCTGCCCATTTTCAAGATCCTTCAACCTTAGAAATTATTGCCCCTTTTATTCCTAATATTGCTTATGGAGTAACCATCGCTTTAGACATCAACTTAAAGGAAGTTAGGTTGAATAGGTGTTAGGTGTTAGGTGTTAGGTGGTCATCGAGGATAATGAACTCATTACTCATTACTCATTACTCATTACTTATTCAACAAACCCTAGATAAAGTTAACGGTGTGACATGGACTGGCAAGAAATATCTAGTAGCTGGGCTTTAATTCCTCCTCGTCCCATAGGAATTGTACATTTCCTGGGTGGAGCCTTCATTGCGGCTGCACCCCAAGTGACGTACCGTTCCTTGCTGGAACAATTGGGAAGTCAGGGATATGCGGTGATTGCTACACCATTTTTGAATACCTTGGATCATGCCGCGATCGCTAGAGATGTTCTCAATAGCTTTGAGACTACCCTCTACCGCTTACAAGCCAGCAATAGGTTGCGTCAACAGTATCTACCTATCTACGGTGTTGGACACAGTATGGGTTGTAAACTTCATCTGCTCATCGGTAGCCTTTTCTCTGTTGAACGCGCTGGTAATATCTTGATTTCTTTTAACAACTACCCAGCCAAGCGTGCTATTCCTTTTCTCGATCAGCTCAACATCAATCCAGTTTTCGATTTTGATGTAGAATTTACCCCATCTCCTCGGCAAACTAACGAATTAATTGCTGAAAACTACCAAATCCGCCGCAATTTACTGATCAGATTCATTGATGATGAGATTGACCAAACCTTAAGTTTAACCCCGGTTTTGCAACAACGTTTTCCCAATATGGTGACTGCACAAAAGTTACCAGGTAATCATTTAACCCCTTTAGGTCAAGATATCAGTTGGCAGCCTGGAGAAGTATTTACTCCTTTTGATGCTGTTGGTCAGTGGATTAAACAAGGATTGTCCAAGGATTTGAATCAGTTAAAACGAGAAATTATCAGGTGGTTGAATCCTGTTTAGGTGTTAGATTTTCTGTCTACTCATTAATTTCCCGTGGAACAGGCATCCTGCCTGTCAATAGTTTCCCGTGGAACAGGCATCCTGCCCGTCAATAGTTTCCCGTGGAACAGGCATCCTGCCCGTCAATAGTTTCCCGTGGAACAGGCATCCTGCCCGTCAATAGTTTCCCGTGGAACAGGCATCCTGCCCGTCAATAGTTTCCCGTGGAACAGGC
>JAAHGR010000280.1 GCA_010672425.1 Symploca sp. SIO2E6 | reverse complement strand
GAGATATAGCCGCAGCACAAGTAATCAGAAATCGTGGTATTGAAGAAAATGCGCTAGGGCATAGCGTGTGTGAAAATGCCTGTGGAGATGATGGGACAGGGGCTTTGCCTAGTTACCAATCGGTGAAACACTCACTCTTAAATGTGAGTTTAAGAATCCCCCGTTATACTGCTCCTGCGGTTAACACCGGGAGTATGTCAAATCGGCTGCCATTTCCTTGAAGATTGATACAGCACTAGAGCGCACTTGCTTGTCAGAACTGCTTAAAGCACTTGATAGAGTTGGTGCTGCCTCCATACCCATACGTCTTAGGGCATACTCTATACTAGCACGAGCCGAATCATTCTCAGTTTCCAGAGCCTCAATTAGTTCCGGCACTACAGGCAGACCAATTTCCATCAAGGAAAAGGTAGCTCTCAACCGCACTACTTCATCTTCGTCTTCTAGAGCATCAATGAGAACTGGGATAATCGTATTCGGGTTTTGGCTAAATTTCCCCAAGGCTTTAGCCGCTTGAGAGCGAACCTGCCAATCTTGACTAGTTTGGAGCTGTTGGATGTAAGTTTTAATCTCTGCCTCTAAAGCATTTTGTCCCCACACTTGACCTGTCCACACTGGTGAGAGTGTGATGTTGAGAAGGGTGATAGTCAGGGCAAGTAACCTACATTTCATTATTTCTGGTCAAAGTGCGATAGCGCAAGCGCTGCTGCAAGCAGATCGCTTTCTTTTGTAGTGCCGTGACACACCTAAAAATGTAGGTTGGGTAGAGCTTTCTTCGAGACCCAACACAGCCCACTCCACTGTTGGGTCGAGGCAACGAGACCCAACCTACAAATCTTCGCTTAAAGCCTTGATTTATCAAAATTATAACCGATGAAGCTAATTTGGTGCCTTAGGATAATTAATGCGAGCGCACGTCGGTTAAGGGTGCACGTCGGTTAAGGGCGCAGGTCGGTTAAGGGCGCACGTCGGTTAAGGGCGCACGTCGGTTAAGGGCGCAGGTCAGTTAAGGGCGCACGTCGGTTAAGGGCGCAGGTCAGTTAAGGGCGCACGTCGGTTAAGGGCGCACGTCGGTTAAGGGTACACGTTGGTTAAGGGTGCGCGTTGGTTAAGGGCGCACGTCGGTGCGCCCCTACTTTTAATGCTTTTACATCTATTGACTTATCTTAGCTAAAATCAACTCATAAATTACCTCTAATTTCCCTAATTATCCCATGTCTCCCATTCAAGAAGCTGTTAAAGAATCAGAAACTTCCCAAATGATCGCTACAGATGTTATCTTTCCTGCAGGCGATCTATATAGCGATGAACCTCCCTTGGAAACTGAACTCCATCTGCGACAAATTATCTTATTGCTCACTTGCCTGGAATTACTGTGGCGGGAACGCAATGATTTTTATGCCGCTGGCAACCTGACAATTTACTATAGTCCCAACCAACTCAAGTCAGAATACTTCCGAGGTCCCGACTTTTTTGTAGTTTTGGGAACTGAACGGAAAACCCGTAAAAGCTGGGTAGTTTGGGAGGAAGATGGCAAATATCCCAATGTCATCGTCGAAGTGCTCTCCCCATCGACAGCCAATACCGATAAAGTTACCAAGAAAAAGATTTATCAAGATACCTTTCGGACTCCCGATTACTTTTTATTCGATCCAGATAAATTAGAGTTAGCTGGCTTTCATCTAGTAGACGGCAAATACGAAGCACTAGAACCAAACGAGCAAGGACAGTTATGGAGTCAACAATTAGGATTGTATCTGGGGATTCATGACAATTTTGTCCGCTTTTTTACTCCGGAAGGCAAATTGGTTAGCACTCCAGGAGAACAAGCAGACAAATTAGCTGAAAAATTGCGAGAAATGAATATCGATCCTGATGAGCTGTTGTAGATTTAAATAGAGAATACAGCGCAAAGCGCTGTAATAAAGTACACTCTTCCAAAAGTCCCTCGTGGACCAAAAGCATTTGCAAAGCTTTCTCCGAAGGAGTAGCACCCTCTGGCTTCCCCCTTATTAAGGGGGACGGGAGGGGGATCGAAGGCGGATGCGAGGGGGAGCAATAATGTACCACTCTCATCCCGCAAACTCTACTTTGGTGGCGTGCGATCGCTATAGGTTAAGGGAAGTGCTATTTTGAAGAGATTGACTAATTCTCCACGAGACCTCTAATACCAAATCCGGTTTACATAGACTGATTACCCACATCGACCAAATCCGCTTATTTTAAAGGCTTGGGCAAATTGTGATATTGTATTTTTAAAAGCGGATTTGGTATAACATCTCCCTCGCTTCCTGATTTTTTCCCTGCCTTTGTTTCTCTAGAATATCTAGAGCCAGGACTTTCTGAAAGTTGGCCAAGCTTAAATGTAATGGAAGTCCAACTGACGGTAACTCAAATAAGTCATCCGTCAATGTCTCTGTTTTAGGTAATTCACGATTTACAACATAATTATGAACTTTAATCAAGGCATCAGCCTTAGACTCCAAATAAATCTGTAACTCTCTTGGAGCGGAATCAATATCGTCGTTAGGTTTTGAGATTTGGCTATCAATGTATTGACTAAGCTGTTCCGAAATTTGATTATATTGCTCATGGTTATTAGTAGAATCATTAAAATCTGGGTGAGCTCCTATATAGTCTCCAAATTTGAAAACACCTTGTACATAATAGGTTCTGCCAACTACACCTTTCATCCCAAATTCTGATGACAGTATCGCATCTAGTTTCAAAGCAGAATCATTAGGTTCGGGGTCGGGATATGCTTCAGCTAGTTCCTTAATTTTTTGTTCAATTTCCTTGTCAATCTCTTTCTCCAAATGAGACGCCAGGAGATTTCCGCCGATCATCCAGAGTGCCAGTAACCCAATTAAACCCAGCACTAACCAACGAAAAAATTTGAGTTTAGATCCGAACATCACGCATTAATCTCGAACAGCCAGTAGAGCACAACTTTGGGATATTCCTATAAAGATGCGCCAACAGCCCTATGCTGATATCTTACAGCATTCTCAATAAGCGGCAAAACCGCCGTGGACTTAAGTCCACGGCTAATAACTCAAGTCCACTTAAGTGGACTTGAGCTATTAGACAGGGGTTTTAACCCCTGGCGGGGGGTGAGCGAAATTATGCGTGGGATTTTCGAGCTTTGTATCCAAACAAACTCCCCACACTCCCCACACTTCCCACCCTCCCCACCCTTTTTTTCGCTCACCCCCTGGCGGGTATCAGGATTGGTGCAAGCTCTTAGTCGATTAGGTAGGTTGGGTAGAGCGAGAGCGAGACCCAACACGGGAGGGAGCTGTGTTGGGTCTCGTTGCCTCGACCCAACCTACATTTTAAGGTGTACCACGCTAGTAAATACATTACCAAATTGGTGGAAACAACTGCTCTACTTCTATCCTCCAACCGGGCAAAGCTGGCTCTGCTTCCGCAATCTCTCCCCGCTGATAAACTTGAGGATGAAATGGTGTACTCGACCGGTATACTTTAACTAATTCTCCTCGTATAACGTCCACATCCCAAACAACCAAAGTCCCAGCATCAAAATAATCCAACCGCTTTTTAGCAATCTCTTGCTCAGCAGTATCCCCATAGTCGTTTTCACTTCTGACTTCTACTGCCAAAATTGGCGCTCCTTCCAGAAACTTACCCAGGTTAGCAGGAAGCTTCCCCGTAAAAAATCCTGCATCAGGACTAAATGAAGAGCGTTTGGGTAAATCAGTAAGCAATTCTTGCCAACCCTTAGCAGATTCCCAGCAAACTCGGACTGATTGACGAGGTGGCAAATTGACGAGATATCCGACATTGTCGGGTAAGCTGTAACCTCGTCGAGTTTTCATACTGTAGTCTCGCAAGCTGCTGTAGATTTCGCCCCCAGCAAACCCAGGCAGGAAGCCGGTTGCTGCCATAATTACTAATTCTCCATTGACTAACTCGGCTTTGCCTTTTTCTGGAACTCGATAGAGGTCTTTAATTGTTGCTGTAGTTTGGAGAATCATCAATTTTCATCTTTTGAAAAAAAGGTCAGAAGGTAGTCCCGATGAAAAAATTTCACCACCATGTATGAAAATTCCTTTCTCCGCGTCCCCGCGTCCCCGCGTCTCTGTCAGAAGTAGCTTTCAAGAAACAATAAGCTCAGGAGTTCAGAGCGCGGACTTAAGCTATCATAACAAGTTCGGCACATATAAACCCGTAATGACCAATGAGCAATGACCAATCATCTTTGTCAACATACTTAGGTAACTATCCCGAATACCTAAATAGGAAGATGTATAGGGAAAATGAGTTATCCTGTATCCGAAACTACAAATGTACGATATTCTCTGGCTCCTAGCTTGTGCTGGCTTGGTCTTCTTGATGCAGCCTGGCTTCATGTGTCTGGAGTCAGGATTAACTCGCTCGAAGAATAGCATTAATGTTGCCGTCAAAAACTTGGCGGACATTGGTATCTCAGTAATCTTGTTTTGGGCATTTGGTTATGCTCTGATGTTTGGAGCCTCTTGGATGGGATGGATTGGAACTCAAGGTTTCTTTCTTGAACTTAATGCTAACCCCAAACTAGCTGCTTTCTTTATTTTTCAGGCAATGTTTTGCGGTACTGCTACTACTATTATCTCAGGGGCAGTAGCAGAACGATTGCAGTTTAGTGCTTACCTGCTGATTACCCTGTTAGTTTCTGGTATTATTTATCCTTTTTTTGGTCATTGGGCATGGAATGGCGCTGATGCAGGAAACTTGGTTGGCTGGCTGGGAAAACTGGGTTTTGTTGATTTTGCTGGTTCGGCAGTGGTTCACAGTATTGGAGGTTGGGTTTCTTTAGCGGCTTTGTTGGTTATTGGTCCCCGTACTGGTAGATTTACTAATAATGGGCGATCGCAAAAAATCCACGGCTCTAATATGCCCTTTTCTGTTTTAGGGGTAATGCTGTTGTGGTTGGGTTGGTTAGGCTTTAATGGTGGCAGTACCCTAGCCTTTAATGATCAGGTTCCTGGGATTATCGTCAATACTATCTTTGCTGGTGCTGGTGGCATGGTAACCACAGTAGCCATCGGCTGGTTGCGGCATAAGCTACCGGAGGTAGAATTACTGAGCAACGGGTCGATTGCTGGGTTGGTATCAATTACCGCTTGCTGTCATGCAGTAAATACTTCAGAAGCACTACTCATTGGTGGTATGGGTGGAGCCGTTATGCTCTTTGGTAAATATTGGATGGAGCGATGGCACATTGACGATGTAGTTGATGCCGTGGCAGTTCATGGAGTTGCAGGAGTTTGGGGTATTCTAGCAGTAGCTTGGTTTGGTGACCCTGAGTTACTAGGAACTGGTTTGAGTCGGCATAGTCAGCTGTTGGTGCAGTTGCTAGGGAATATAATTGCTTTTGTCTGGGCTTTTGGTATAACTTACCTCGTGCTATCGATTACCAATCGCTTCTTCCCCCTGCGGGTTTCTATTGAAGATGAAGAAATCGGTTTGAATGTTTCGGAACATCGAGCTAAAACAGAAGTCTATCAACTGTTTCAAGTGATGGATCAACAGGCGCAAACCCAAGATTTTAGCTTGCGAGTGCCGGAGGAACCGTTTACGGAGGTAGGAAAAATAGCTTGCCGTTACAATCAGGTAATGGACTCCTTAGAAACCTACGCCAATCAACTAGAAGAATTCAATACTACTCTAGAGCAAACAGTTGAGCAACGTACAGCAGAACTTGCTGAAGCCAACGCTGAGTTACAACGTTTGGATCGGCTCAAAGATGAGTTTCTTGCTAATACTTCCCACGAACTACGGACACCCCTCAATGGCATTATCGGTATTGCTGAATCTCTAATTGACGGTGTTACTGGCTCCCTATCTCCCCAAACTTGTGCCAATTTAAACCTGATTGTTTCCAGTGGGCGGCGTTTGTCGAATCTAGTGAATGATATCCTAGACTTCTCCAAAATGTTCCACAAAAATATTGAGCTACAACTCCAGCCAGTGGGACTGCGAGAAATTGTCGAAGTAGTACTGAAGCTCAGCCAACCACTGATTGGCCACAAGGAGTTACAACTAATTAATGGAATTCCTAATAATCTACCTCCAGCCAATGCTGATGAGAATCGCTTACAACAGATTCTCTACAACCTTATCGGTAATGCGATTAAGTTTACTAAATCCGGCACTGTAGAAATTTCAGCAGTAATTGTCGAGGAACAGAAGTCGGAAGGAGAGGGAGACGCGGAGATGGGGAGATGGGGAGATGGGGAGACGCGGGGACGCGGGGACGCGGGGACGCGGGGACACAGAGACGCGGAGATGGGGAGATATAGAGAACAATGTAGAAATTCCCAAACAACCAACAACCAACAACCAATAACAAACAACCAACAACAAACAACCAACAACAAACAACCAACAACCAACAACCAACAACAATTAACTATTTCCGTTCAGGATACTGGTATTGGTATTCCAGAGGAGAACTTAAACCGCATTTTTGAATCCTTTGAACAAGCTGATGGTTCCACTGCTCGTGAATATGGTGGTACTGGCTTAGGTTTAGCGGTAACGAAAAAGCTGGTGGAACTTCACGGAGGGGAAATTAAGGTTGAATCTACGGTAGGTCAAGGATCGTGCTTCAGCTTTACTCTACCAATGGCAACCAACAACCAACAACTAACAACCAACAACCAACAACCAACAACCAATAACCAACAACCAACAACCAACAACCAACAACCAATAACCAACAACCAACAACCAATAACCAATAACCAACAACCAACAACCAATCAGTTCAAGGTTTTAATAGTGGACGATGAACCAGTAAATCTCCAGGTACTGGTCAATCACCTGTCCCTAGAAAATTATGCGATCGCTCAAGCAGAAAATGGGATAGAAGCACTAGAGTTAATCGAAAATGGTTTTCAACCTGACCTGCTGTTACTCGATGTCATGATGCCCAAAATGACCGGTTATGAAGTATGTCAAAAGATTCGGGAGAAATTCCCGGCCACGGAACTGCCAGTTTTGATGTTGACTGCTAAAAACCGAGTTTCCGATATCGTAGAAGGATTGAGTGCCGGTGCTAATGATTATCTGAGTAAACCAGTTTCTAAAAAAGAACTACTAGCCAGAATCAAAACTCAGCTACAACTTTCTCAACTCAATTCTGCCTACGGTCGTTTTGTGCCTCGCCAATTTCTCCAGCTATTAAACAAAGAAAGTATTATTGATGTCCAATTAGGGGATAATGTACAGCAGAAAATGTCAGTGTTATTTTCCGATATTCGCTCTTTCACTACCATGTCAGAAAGAATGACACCAAAAGAAAATTTCCAATTTATCAATTCCTTTCTTTCTCGTATGGAGCCTGCCATTATCGAAAATCAGGGCTTTATTGATAAATATATCGGTGATGCGATTATGGCACTGTTTAGTGGGGGAGCCGATGATGCTGTCAAAGCTGGGATTGCGATGTTGCAGGAACTAACTGCGTACAATCAACATCGCTTCCAATCTGGCTATGAAGCAATTCAGATTGGGATTGGCATTAATACAGGAGATTTGATGTTAGGCACAGTTGGTGGACAATCTCGGATGGATGGTACAGTAATTAGTGATAATGTTAATATAGCTTCTCGGATTGAAGGATTGACCAAAAAGTATGGGGTTTCCATGCTCATCTCTCACCAAACTTTTGGCCACCTGAAAAATCCTAACGACTATGTTTTTCGTTTCATCGATCAAGTCAAAATGAAAGGTAAATCAGAATTGGTAAGTCTCTTTGAAGTTTTTGATGCCGATGAACCGACCATTAAAGAGAAAAAATTATTGACGAAAGCAGATTTTGAAACAGCTTGTTTGCTCTACTATCAGAGTCGCTTTAGTGAGGCAGCACAACTGTTTCAAGAAATTTTGAAGATTCTTCCAGAAGATAAAATAACCCAGATTTATCTGAAGCGCTGTCAAGAACAGTGTTAGGTTTATTTCTACCTACCTACTTAGGGTTTGCTGCATAAGTAACAAGTAATAAGTAATAAGTAATAAGTAATAAGTAATAAGTAATACCAAATCCGGCACAGATACCCCCGTTATATCCCACCCTGTAGAGACGTTGCATGCAACGTCTCAGAGCAAGTTTCGCGGTTTTATCAAAACGGGGGTGGTTAACCCGGATTTGGTATAATAAGTAACAAGTAACAAGTAATACAGCAGTTTGCTCTGCTATGCGGTACAGTCTCGATCCCCCTAAATCCCCCTTATTAAGGGGGACTTCCGGAAAAGTGTACTTCATTACAGCGCAAAGCGCTGTAAGTAATAAGCAGTAGAGGGACAGCGCCCAAAAAATAAGGTTGGAAACTAGTCATATCAAAAGATTTGGCCATCCTGTTGCCATTCTATTTTCTCAAGAGATCCTAAGGAGCGCTTCGCCCCCAATTCTTTAATCCAAAATCTAAATAAATCTAAAATCTAAAATCTAAAATCTAAAATAGTTTCTTGAGAGTAATAAGTAATTAGAAATGATATCGACGAATCCGTTGTTGCTCAGCTTCACCAAACTTTGCCCAGAGACTGACGGGTACTGCATCACCTTGGGCATTGACTTTAATTTCCATGACAATAGGAGATGGAAGTGCGATGTTATCTAGGTTACCCTGCTGGGCTTTGTTAAGTTCAGCATTAATCTGTTGTCGTTGATCTTCCGGAATGTAGTAAGTTTCCAGTCCATAGTTGAGCGAGCCATAGGCAATACCTTTGAGGGCAACCTGATTGGCTTGCAGTTGGGAAGGTTGTTCAACACTAACTGCTACTGGTTGCCATGGTTGTGGTAGTTTAATGGCAGGATTAGGGGTTGGTTCTTCCAAAACTAGATAAAAACTGCTACCAGGCTTGATAAAGAGCAACTCATTGCCATTAGGTGGTTGCTTGGGTAATGTCTTCCAGCCGGGAAGCTGCCGTAAGGTATCTTGATTAGATATGTCATACCTGAGGGTTTGGGAATAACCCCGCAATGGATCATAAGGATCTGCCGGTACTGTTTGCAGGATGACAGTTTTGCCCGTCAGATAAGTGTAAACTGCCCGAGCTGGAACAGCAATAATTAATGCCGTTTGAAACAACAAAGGCATCCAGAATCGCCACAGGGAAATGGGATTATTACTCGTTAGTTGAGGTTTCTGTTCCATTTTAGCTATCAGCTCTGAAGGCAGGAGGCTCCAAGGCAGTCCCGATGAAAAAATTTCACTACCAGAGGATGAAAGTAGACTCTTCCCAATACCCAATTCCCAATACCCAATTCCCAATACCCAATTCCCAATACCCAATTCCCAATACCCAATACCCAATTCCCAATACCCAATTCCCAATTCCCAATTCCCAATTCCCAATACCCCACTTACAAGTCAGCACCTCAGCTATTAACTCTCCCAGATTTGATGTAATGCTCAAACCACACTCCAGCAGCAATAACGCCGACTCCACA
>JAAHGR010000028.1 GCA_010672425.1 Symploca sp. SIO2E6 | reverse complement strand
GCCTAAAAGGAGACGAACTAGGTAAAGTTATTATTTGTATTACTTATTAATCAAGCCCAAAAAAGGGGTTGACTTTTGTCACATCGTACTAGGTTGCGTCTGGTGACACGAACCCTAGGTTTTCGCCAAATGGTGTGATTGTTGAGACATGGTGGACTCCTTTTGGTTCTCAATTGAACAATCAGCTTGGGGTGAGCTAGGGTTTTTTGCCAGAAAGACTCTGGTTGGAGTAGTGGACAGGGTGACAGAGAATCCCTCCATACCAAAGGCGTTAGGTGATAGAGAAATATCTTTGGTGATAGGATAACACAAAGAAGCCAACAGAATCCACCGGATTCATTAAGAAGCATTTAAACATCACGCGCAACAGAGGGATACCATGAAGGATGACCCGTTAAATTATGAATTTGTGAGTCAACGAGACCGCATATCCATTGATGTGAGTGATATCCGAGAGGTGGTTGAAAACTGCCGCTCCGATGTCGCATGGACAGAACTTCCCCTCTCTGCAAAGCTCAGAGTCCTGATTAAAGAACGGCTTGCTCAACTCGAAGCTGAAAACAAACAGGCACAAGAGGAGAGCAGGTCATAGAGTCTGGCTGGTGAGGCATTCATTATGATTGAGACAGCAATGGGAGAAGACTAATGGCTAGTGGTTTTGTGATGAGCCAAAAAATATCTCTAATTGGAAGAAAGACAGGAAAAGGCTAAGGGATACCCTTAACCTTGAACGAGACTTCTCAGTGCAGAAGCTCTAAAACCTTCTCGATAACATCCGCCCCTTTTTGTACGTTTGCAGGAACAAACACCCGCCTTCGATAAGATACAATTTCGGTAAAACAGCCAAGAGTTTTTAGTTGCTCACACAACCCATCTTCTATGTGTGTGCCTGCAATCTCCAGCCGTACCTCTCCCATAATGGAGGAGGCTTTAAGTGACAAACCCCCTGGCAGTTGATACCGCTCTCGCTTCTCCATCACCTGATGGTAAATCTCGGCTGGTGTGAGCTTCACCTGCCGCAGTCCCAAAGACTCAGCAATAGCTGGCATAGCTTCAGGCTCAATCATCCGTCCCAACAACCGCTCTCCGGTATCGGTTTGAAGCCGAAACACTCGCATATTATTGGAATCAAGAGAGTTCCAGATGGGAAGCAGCAATCCTGAGATCAGAAAGAAACGGCTCGTAGAAAAAGGAGGCGCGTTTGCTACCTCCTCCTCCCATAGCCTCTGCCATTTACCCCGTGTGGCAGTGCGCCAGGAGCTATTATTGAAATCAGGAAGCGGCATTTTGGTTCGCCCCGTAGGACGCATCAGTGCTACTCTTCGCACAACAGCTCCTTCAGCATTGACGGTGGATGAGGTTGACACCTTCACCGCAGCTCGGAAAGAGCGTTCATTTACCAGCAGCTCTCCTTGCTGTTCCCGACTGAGTGAAAGAGCTTTATCTACAGTAAGAATCTGGTTTCGCTCCAGCTTCTCAATCTCAATACACAATGTCTCTCCACCCGTGGGATGAGTGTAGACTTTTTCCTGGTTCACCACTGAAAATTTCTCAGCTCGAAGCGTTTCTACTCCTTGCTCATACGTTCCAGCAGCTATCGCTGCCTCAACCTGGGCTTCCAGCAGCACCTCAAATACTTCAAACAGCTCATTTTGCATTATTATTGGCAGTGCCAGAATACGGTTAAGGAACTGGCGAATATCAGGAAGATTCTGTTTTAGATGCCCCTCTTCACGAGTAAGAGAAAGCCCTGTTGCAGCTTCAAATTGAGCCAAAGAGCAAACTTCAACCTCTCCTCTATACAACAAGGCAAACAGTTGCCTGAGTGCTGCCTCAGCATAGGCAGATTCCAGATTATCCCGTGGATCAAACAACCCTTGCCCTCCGGTCTGCCTCTGCCCTTTGGTTAAAGCACCCAAAGCATCAAGACGCCGTGCTATGGTTGAGATAAAGCGTCGCTCTCCTCGAACATCTGTAATTACTGGACGAAAGATGGGAGCTGAGGCTTGATTGGTTCGATGTGAACGTCCCAATCCCTGGATGGCATTATCAGCTCTCCAGCCAGCTTCCAACAAGTAGTGAACCCTACGACGAGTGTTTTTGCAGCACAGGTCTGCATGATAACTTCTGCCTGTTCCTCCCGCATCGCTGAAGATGAGAATCTGCTTTTTGCCATCCATAAAGCTTTGGGCTTCATCAATGTTGGCAGATGCGGGACGTTTGCTCACAAACATCCGTCCGGTTTCCGGCTCACAGAGAATCCTTTGCGATCGCCCTGTTACCTCAGCTAATTGTTCGTGTCCGAAGTGATGAATCAGTTGGTCAAGCGCCCCTGGAAGTGGCGGTAGGCTGGCTAATCGCTCAATGAGCTTATCTCGTTTAGCTAATGCCTCTTGGCAGATAACAGGATTGCCCTCGCCGTCAAGCACTTGACGCGATAGCACATCACCATCCTCTGTCATGTAGCTTTCATAGAGGTGAATGGGGAAAGCATGAACAAGATATTCCATCACATACTCCCGTGGGGTGATGTCAATGTTGAGATCATGCCATTCCTCCACCGGAATCTCAGCCAGCCGACGCTTCATCAGCTCCTCATTCGTTGAGACAATCTGAATCACCACAGCAAGACCTTTTTGTAAGTCATCCTCAATCGACCGCATGAGTATGGGACACTTAATGGCGGTAATCAGATGATTGAAGAACCGCTGCTTGTGGGACTCAAACATTGCCTTTGCAGCCATCTTCGCCTGACGGTTGAGCGTCTTATCGTTAGAAGCAACAATATGGCAGGCTTTTAGCGCCTCTTCCATGTGAGAATGAATCACCTGGAAGGCTTGAGCGTAGGCATCATAGATACCTACCTGCTCAGCAGAAAGTGGAACTTCGAGTGCCTCATATTGTACCCCGTCAAAGCTCAAATTACGGGCAAAGTAAAGCCCAAGAGCTTTCAAATCACGGCAGACAACCTCCATTGCTGCCACACCACCTGCCTCAATGGAGCTGATAAAATCAGCACGACTTGGAAAGGGAAAATCCCCCGTTTGCCACAGTCCGAGGCGAGTAGCATAGGCAAGATTGCTTACCTCTGTTGCCCCTGTTGCTGAAACGTAAAGCACTCGTGCCTTGGGTAGAGCATTTTGCAGCCGCAGTCCGGCAAGTCCTTGTTGAGACGCTGCCTTCATGCCTCTCTCCCCTGCCTCTGCCATAGCATTTCCCATTGCGTGAGACTCATCAAAAGCAATTACCCCTTCAAAATCCCGTCCAAGCCAGTCAATGAGTTGCTGCAATCGGGATTTTTTCCCTGGCTTCTCTCTTCGCAAGGTTGCATAGGTGGTGAAGATGATGCCTTTGCTTAAGACAATCTCTTCTCCCAGCTTATAGCGAGACAGTGAGATAATATCTTTGGGGCTTCCACCCAATGCCACCCAATCACGACGAGCATCTTCTATAAGCTTGTCAGACTTGGATATCCACAAGGCTTTGGTGCGTTTGTTATTCCAATTATCGAGAATAACACCTGCTACCTGTCTTCCCTTGCCCGTACCTGTACCGTCACCCAGAAACCAGCCTCGGCGAAACTGTACAGCATCGGGATGGTCGCTGCTTGTCACCTCAACTTTATCAAACGATTCACTAACCAGATAAAAGCCTCTCAAAAGATGTGAGTGGGCTTCCCCTGCGTAAATGACTGACTCCAACTGCACCTCTGATAACAGCCCTTTCTCTACCACAGAAGGTGCAAGAAGAGGCTGATAGCTTACAGCCGGAGGTTTCACCGAGGATAGAGCTGCTGATTCGCAAAGTGTTGTGGGATGCGGTAATGCTCCGTGGATAGCTATGCGCTGCGGCTGGTATACTTCATAGAGTGTTTCAGCAAGAGGCTTTGCTTCCTCTTGAGCTTCTTTCAGGTCATAGCTTACCGGAACTGAAGGCTGAGTAAGCCCTGTGGATGTGCTTTCCTCCTCCGATTGAAGTGTTGGAATACCTGTCCACAAGGGCAGAGACTCGGTTAAAGACTGCTGCAAGCGGTCTTTTTTCAATGGGGTTTGCTTGTTCCCCCTCTCCTTGGCTTTCTGCCTCTTGGTTACTTGGCTACCCTGATGAGGCTTAACTGCTGGTGGTTCCTGAACCGCCCTGGCTGGCAGTGCGGCAAGAAGCCTGTCTAACTCATGGGGATTGAAGGAGCGTACTTGCGTAGCTTTACCCTCAATCCTTACCGCAGCAAGTTTCTGCTCAAGGTTAAAGTGAGCAGGTTCACTGCTATCATGTAGAGCAACCTTATCAATTACCGTCAAGCGGGTTTCCATTGATGTGCCGTGTTTGACATACACACATCCGTCCACCCAGGCGGTTAGACAAACTCGAACATCGGTTAATCCTCTAAACGCTTCCTGCCATTCCTTACGCCCTGGATAAAACCAATGGGCTGAGATCAGCACCAGGCGTCCACCAGGGGCAAGCCGCAGGAACGCCGAGCGCACATGATTGCTCAGTGCAAATGAATTTCGGCGGTCAATATTGGGACTTGCAGAAAACGGCGGATTCATGACAACTACCGTGGGACAAATCCCACCAGGGAGGTAATCGTTTATCTGTTCAGCATTGAATGAATAAACGGTTTGTCCTGGAAACAGTTTCCGCAGGATTGCAGTACGATGTTTACTCAGCTCATTGAGTACCACCGTTGCACCCTCTACCTCTGCCAGACGTGCCAGAATGCCCGTTCCGGCAGAGGGTTCAAGCACAAGGTCTGTTGGCTGAATCTGAGCGCACTTGATAGCTAAATACCCAAGCTCAAATGGTGTTGAGAACTGCTGTAAGGCAACACTCTCTTCACTGCGCTTGGTGTGGGTAAGTCCCAAACTCTTAACCACTGCCAATCGCTTAAGAACATCAGCAGTAGAACCTTGCAAAAAGCCTCTGCCTTGTCTTGCACACAGCAGTACAAATGCAGCTTCCTGGGCTTCATACACATCTTTCCAACTCCAGCTCCCCTCGGCATCACTGCCTCCAAACGCTTTGCTCATCCAGGTGCGTACTTGGTTGGAATGAAGCTTGTGGGAAGCCCAAAAATGTTCTGATATCTTCTGTGCTACTTCTACAAGATTTACTTCATAGGGACGTGCCTTAATAACCGCGCTCGTATCAAACAGCGAAAGCTGCTCTTGTTCCATAATTTGTTAATCTCTTACGCGCAACAAAAAAGGCAGGGAAACCTTCATCCCTTCGCCTTTTCCTGTCCTCCTCTACCCGTTACCGTTTTGTTGAGGGATTTAGTATTGGCGCAATGAAAACAGGGCGCAATTTATTTCTTAAAAGTTGAAAACTTCTTTTGGTATCACATTTTGTGATACCCTTCAGGCACAGCTTAAGGTGAAAAACTAAGTGTACGGCTTTAGAATTAAGCTAACACCCGCTCACCCATTTGCTTGTATATGTCCTATGTCAAAACGAAAAAAACAACCTGTTTGTCGAATCTGCAAAAAACGCCCCCCTTGGAAATATAAAAACTGTCCGCCAAGAGTTTGCAAGCGTTGCTATCACAAACACATCTGGGCGGAAAGACCAGAGGTGAGACACAAAAAATTGGAGAGTGGAGATAAACCTTGAAGGAAAGCACATGGAAAGAAGCCCAGGCGGTATGCAAGCCCTGGACTTTGGAAAAATACCAAACACATGTGTCTCTAGCTGAGGCTGGTAAAATATAACGTCATTGCTACCCACCTGTCGGTTAGCCAGAACACATCGGCTGAGATGGAAAAACTGATGGAGATGTGTAAGCCAAATAACAAACCAAACTTTGTGACCCACACAACCACATACTCCGATGAAACAGAAAACTCAACAGGCAAAGTTTGCTGCCAAAATTAAAAAATGGGTTGAAACAGCTCAACAACTTCGCACCCAAAATATTAGGGTTGCACTACCAATCACTCGACTGACTAGCATCAAAAGCCTTTGTCAAGATGAAATAGCTGCTCAAAAGTTTGCTCTTCATTTCTCAAAACAGGTTGAGCTGCAAATCAACACCGCCTCCCCTCGCAGCGATTTCACTCCTGAAGAATTGGAGACTCACAAAAGTGTTATTGCTGATGGGATTGAGATGATGGAAAGCTTCCTGGAAACTCCCACTCATGAAGGCAAGCAATCTATCAGGAAGCTATTGAGGCAGATAGATGAGTTGCAAGGAGACGATGTACGCAAAGTTCATTGGTCTACCGTGCATTTTGTCCGCAGTGGTTATCTGCTCAAACTTGACTATGCTCTGCGCTGTTTTGTTGAGCCAGATTTTTCGGCCTGGGCTTATAAATTGGCTAGAGAATATGTCGAAGGCTATGAACCTCAATACGGCACAGGCTTGATTCCATCCTCTGCTCCTATGCTGCTGGAAATTGCTGAGTTTTGGTGTCAGTACTATTTGGGACAAAATTTAACACAGAAGTTTCCCCAATTAATGAAAGAAGATACATAGACAAACACTCAAAAAGCCTCATCATATATATCGCTGAGAGCATCATGGAATCCCCATCCTGTCCCTGATGTTTCCTCGACAATTCTTCGACAACGCCCTAAGAACATATCCTGCAACCCTTGCTTGACAATGTTAGCAACCGCCTTTTCATACATACCTTCCATAGCACAACAACTTGAAAGTGCTGTTTGTACCTCTAACTGACGAACAAATCCTTTCTCTCAAAGGACATTATCAAGATTTGCTGCCGATTAAAATCACCATTCCAGTTTCTTTGAGCGTGAGTCCTCAAACTATTGCCTAACTCCTTTCCTCAGCTCAATCCACCTTGGCTCCAATGAGCCGCAAATTAACCTCCTTCGCTCGTCTCTTCTCACGCTGAACCGATGGTGAACGTTCCTCTCTGTCTTGCCGCTGCGGTAAAGTCACCTCAAGAGCTGCGGAGTTGCGTTGCCCCTTTGGTTTGTTCTTTTCAGTGATGCCAAGATGGGACTTTTCCGACTTGTCAAAATCTGCCAATCTCATATCAGCATTATCACGACGAGCATAATTTAATTGATTCGGGTCGCGGGGTGGAATCTCAAACGGTGCAACCAGCCGATACCGCCCAACCCAGGGTGTTCTGCCAAATCCTTGGATACCATATTCAGCAGAAGGAGGTGGAATATTCCATAGTTCGGAGCTGGAGATGAGGGGTGAATCTTTTATGGCATCTCTCTCTCCCAAAGAAATTCCGTGAGCAGAATGTTGCCTACTCACACTTGTCTCATGCTTTTTATGGGAGCCAAACAGCTTCAAGATCTTGGCTTCAGACACATCATCTTCAACACGCAAAAACAGCTTATTGGATATCTGTCCCATGATGGAGTTCCCATCATCCTCACCCCACACTTTTCTAATCTGACTCCATGCCTGTGCTGTCAACACTCCAACAACCCCTCTGTCTCTTCCCCTCGAAAGCAGTGGCAGCAAGGCATCAACCCGCTCCAGAGAGGGAAATTCATCCAACAGAAAGGCAAACATCCGATGCCGCGTTTTCTCCCTGTCGAAATTATCTGGCAAATCGAGAATAAACATTGCCAGGAGATTAACATAAATCCTGATGGCTAAAGCTGAAACCTCTGGACGCTTTTCGTCATAGCCACAGTAGAGTATAGACTCTTGGTGCATTACCCAATCTTCCAGGTCAAGTGTACTCTCGGCTTTTTCCCACAGTGCAGCCAGAGGGCGGTAGGGTTCGAGCTTACCACCTAATTCCGAAATGACATTTTGCAGGGTATCTTCAGCTTTTCCTTCCTTGGCGTGTTGTTCAATGTACCGCTTGGTGTAAGGTACTTTCTCTAAAACCTGTCTGATGCGCTCTGCACTCTCTGAAACCAAAAGCAGATGTCGCAAGCCCCATGTGCCAGGATACAATTCCATCAAGGCTTGTATCAGACCTGAGAGAACTATCTGTGCTGTCCTGGCAAAATACGGCTGCTTGCTCTGAGGATCTGAAGGAACAAGACTTCTAGCCAGTGCCAACGCCATTGCCTCATCCGTAACAGATGAAGCCAAGTCGGGCTTAACTGCTCTCACATCACCTGGGGTAAGGATAACAATAGAGCAATCTATCTCACCTGTGAGGCGAAGAGCTGAAAGGTAGGAGAGGTCTTGATTTTTGTTGCTATAGACAAAGGCTTTTTGTTGATATCCTTTACCAATCCATTGAAAAAGATGTTTGATGAACCCTCGAATGAGCAAAGTTTTTCCGCTTCCTGGTGCGCCCATAATCAGGACGTGGCTAAACAGTGCTTCCAGGGGTAGCCAGATTCCGCCTAACAGGACGCGAAACTGTTTGTTTTTTGTAACCTCCTCTGACCTGCTTGAAGCTTCCTCATAGGAGAGCAGTTGCCCACCCTGCACTATTTTACGCTCTCCCTCTTGCGTCTCTACAGGAAATGCTCGGTCAGCCAGATAGAAACAGATAAATGCAGCAATAAAGCCAAAAGTGGCTGCAAGAAGCCCGTGATTGAATTGTTTAAGTATCAGGTAATAGAAAATTATCCCAAATAACGGCGGAGCAATCCAAAGAACTGAGACTCGCCTTACCGTTTTGTATAAATACAGAATAAAACTGTCACCCCGAAGTCTGGTATTCTCCTTTAAGTGCAACACGATACCGGTGATAAGCTCAAAAAAACCGTAACCAACCACCAAGGGGATAAGCCTCAGCCAAAATTGCCACCACTCAAGTCCTGCTGTCTCAATGAGGTAGTGGGTTATGCCAAAGGCAGCAACGAGAAAAACTATCTCAGCAAGGAGAACACCTACCAGCTCTTTGTGCCCAAGCTTAGCAAGACTTTTACCAAACCACTCCATAGCTCTGCTGCTGCATGACTTCGTGAGCTTCCAGCACATTTACCGCAAGCTCTTTCTGCCTTGAACGCTCCATCTGGGAGAGAAGTTTTCTTAGCTCATCTCCTGCCTGCTCCATATCGGTGTACATCATGACATCTTGCCTGTGGCGGGTTAGCTGCACCACCGTCTGCTCCATGTCCTGCATTGAGCCGCCAACATGGACAAAGGTACGAGATACGCTCTCTCCTTGAAAAAAGTGGGTTGTTCCGGCATAGCCCAAGCGAAAATGGGGAAGCTCATCTACGGGAATGGTAACTCGTGTGCCGTTGTCCAGCCGTACACTGATTTCCGCCTCAAAGGAATCTACCCGCTCAATCGTGGCAAATTGACCGTTTCTTACTCCATAGCGGCGAAATGGTACAAATTCGTCTACAGCGGCTCGTCGAAACAGAATCCTATCTCCTTCATAAAATCTATTTCCCCCTACCTTCAAACTCTCCCCGCCTATCTCTCCTGCCATCTGCCGTGCCTCTTGCGCCGCTTTGTTGTAGGCTGAAGCTTCAGCATTGGTCATAGCAATGATTACATGGTCTTGGGGATTCTTTAGCCCGTAAGCTTTCCAGTCTTGAATCAAACTACTTCGGGCTTTCTCAAGAGTTGGCTCAACTTTAAGACGCCCTGATTCTTGGTAGGCTCTTATTGCTTTCTCAACTTCACCTCGTGCCAAATGCTTTGTCTGGTCTCTTTGCCATTCTTGCTGCTGCCTCACTGGTTCAGTGAGCATGGCATATCCTACGGCTTCTGAGATTGCAGCAAAGCCTCCACCTGCTCCTATAGGAGCAAGCTGGTTGGCATCACCTGCCAGCACTAATTGTGCTCTTGATAGCTCAACCGCATCTATCAGACGCTTCAACAGTGGAGTGTCCACCATGCTGCCTTCATCAGTAAGAACTACAGTGCGATCGTCAATCTCATGCTGCATCCGTTGGAGAAGTCCTGCATAAAACTCCCGCTGCTTGTAAGTGGCTCTGCCGGACTCAACGGCTTTGATGAGTAACGGATCAATTACAAAGTTTCCTTCTTCATTGAGCAAAACCGTCTTATGAATTGTCTCACTCCTGGCTCCCGTTTTTCGCTCCAGGTCTTCAGCCGTTCGCCCCTGGAGTGCTACACCAATCACTCGATACCCTTCTTGTTCAAAGATTGTCTTTAGCACTCCTAAAACTTCAGTTTTCCCTGCTCCTGGAACACCGGTTAGTACCTTCACCTTTCCCAGACCAGTAGCCAGATACCACACGGCTTCCTCCTGCTCCTGGCGCAAAGGTATTCCTGCCTTCTCTCGTTCGGAGATAACCTCTTGAACAGTGGACTCTCTCACAGCAAAGGCTTCCTGCTCTTTAAGCCTTGTAACCTTACCCATCATCTCACGCTCAAGGTCAATCATAGCCTGGGTTGAGTACTGCATCTCACCAAAGCGCTCTCCAAGTACCACTGCTTGCTCAGGAGCATTTGTCCATTGCTCATGGCTGTTGCCAATCCACTGCTCTACTCCTGAAAGGGCTTTACCAAACCCTATGCCAGAAAACTGTGCCAGCTCTAAACTTCTACGCAAAAGCTCATACCGAGAAAAATAGCTCTTGCGGCTTATCAGTTCTGCTACCCCTTCCCGTACTGTCTCCCGTGGCTGCGCTCCAAGGCTTTGAGCATCCCGTACTAATTTTCCGATAACCTGCACCGCCTCTGTTTGGCTAAACCCAAGCGACTCCCCTTCCCTTTGCCACTGCTCAAACAGTTTACTCTCACCAACACCGCTCTTATGCTTTCTGGTAATCAGGGTAAGCCTTTCTGCTACCTTGGAATCTGCCCGCATCCCTTCGGTGTACCCCTTCTCTTTTAAGGCTTCTGTAATTTGCTGCGCCCTTTTAGAGAACCCATCAATCACCTCTTGGGGAACCCCGACTAACTCAAAACTTTTGACATGATGTTCTTTGTGGGGTCTAACTGCTACTGCTAAACGCTCCTCAAGTTCTCTTGCCAATGCTGCCCTATAGGCTGCACCAAGTAGCATCTTGTTACGATAAAAATCATAACTTTGAATCTGTCCGGTATGACCATCTTCTGTCACACCAACCCCAAGCACACAGCAATGGGTATGAAGTTGTGGGTCTAACTCCCTGCTTGCCCCATGTTGAAAGAGTCCGATGAGCAAAGACGCTTTTTGAATCTCAACACCATTTCTACCGCGACGGATAGAGCCAAATTCCTGTTCACCCCAGGAAAGTACCTCCTTAACCGCTGCCATATGTGATTGCTCGATAATAACCCGAATCGGTTCAGGAGAAAGCGCCCAGAGTATGCTAACTGATTTTGGTGCAGAAAAGGTCAAATCCCAAGCGTGGCGGCGCTCCTGGACAACCTGCTTGCCATTCCTTAATGTCACCCGCTGCCATTTGCCTGCATTTTGCACCAAGGGCTTTTCTCCATAAGGGGCAAAGGGATGATAGCCATAGAAGATGTTCTCAAAATGGCTTGCCTCAATCTCACCAGAGAGTCCAAGTTTTTCTGCTCCCAATCCAAACCAAGAGCCTGTGTTACTAACGTAGTAGTCGTGTTTGGAAGAGGAGGTAAAATACTGGTCGCTGCTGGCTCGTTTCACACTGAGCATTACTGCCTCATGCTGCTGGGAAATGTAATAGTGCCAGGTGCTACATGATTGGCTATCTTGGCCGCATCTTCTTCCTTTATTCCGCTTACTTCACTTAAGACAAAATATAAGACCTGGGCTAACTTCTTTGGCACTTGTTCAATGTGCTTTTCTAGCACTTCCAATTTTTGCTCAAAGCTAGCCAGCCTATAGTGCAGCTCCCTCATCTTTGTCTCCTCAAGCCCTTCTATGGCAAGTTGCTTGGCACAAAGGTCTTTGCTTGCAAAATTCATGGAGGCTGCTCTACTTTCAAGTTTCGTCAAATAGTGACCTGGAAGGCGAAAGCTAATGGATTCACTCTTTCTTTTCATTGACAGCCTCTCAGAAAAGACGGTAGACGGGGGAATTTTCTCCCTATGATAATTAAATTACTAAGTTATCCAACAAAAAGGCACAAGAGCGTTGACCAAAATAGTAATTATCAGGAGAAATTGCAGACAAAGTGTAGACGGATAAATTTAAAATGTAGACAACGGGTAGACGCTTTTTTAACAGCAAACTACAAATGTAGACAAATTCAGAACAAATTTTAGACGTTAAAAACCCAGTGATATCAAGCGGTTTTGCAATCTGCTGTCTACATCACAAGATGTATCGGGTGTGAGAGCATTGTACGAAAAATAGAGAAAACTGCTCCTGTTTCCGTGTACTCTTTGGTCAAAGCTCAATCTTTGGGATAATAAAAAATAGTTCCATAATCGCCTATAGCCATAACCTCATCCTCTTGGCTCCAATTGTTGTTTTGAATTACAAAATCAAATTTTTCTCTAAGCTCTTCCCTTGAGTATCTCTCTAAACTCTTAGCCCACGGCATATTAAAATTGAAGGGAAGCGGAATCGTTGATTCTGACCTCTTCGTTGCATTAACAAATTTATAGTACTGCCCCATAATTAAAAATTCCTCCAACGCAATGGGAACCCCTCAATCAACTAAAAACAGATGCAATCGCCTCTGGTAAGATGCTAGCTGCTCTAACCTTTGGGTACGGTATGCTGATTTATGCTTCATCAGTACAGCCAAATGCCGTTCTGGGTGCAGCGTCAAGAGTCCCCTCAAGAAATATTTTACTAAATCTGTCATGATCCGATGGCGTTGCCAGACAGCACAGGCAAGCGGGGTTTTTTTTGAGGGGGTTAAACCAACCAGAGCTACAATTCCAAGCGACTTTACCTGATATTCTGTAACAACGTACAGCAGTCCCCTCTTCTTCTTGAATAGCTCGGTACATTCAACAGGTATGCCTCTGCCACCAAGACACCGGTGTAGTTGCTCATCAAAGCTCATCCCCCAACGCTTGAGGTTCGCCCATACGGTGTCTTTCTTGAGGGGTAGCCCTAGCTCTTCCCCTACGCTCTTTATTACCCGCTGTGGCGTCCAGAGCGGGCTGTGGTAGCCATATTCGCTGGCAGGGCGACACAGGAGGGAGAGCAGACTGCTCACCTCATCCTCACTCAGTTTCTTCCGTGGTCGTCCAACGGGACGCTTCTCCAGTCGCCTCCTGCCGCCGCTTGAGACTCCTAAGAGAGCATTGGTGATAAGGGCAACAACTGTCTCGGCATTAAGCCCTAACCTCTGGCATATCTCAGGGGTGGGGACTTTTGAATGATAGAGCTGCAAGACCTCCTGTTGCAGACAGTGTGATAGTTCCATAACAGACAACTATCACATCCATCCTAATTTGGCGCTAAAAAACATGCTTGTTCCACAGCTAAAGCCTTGCAGATTCCTGGCTTAGAGCTTTGTTTGATAACAGATTGTCGAGCTGATTCAATGTGTTATCACAATCCCCTTCTCTCTTTATAGTAAATTGCCAAAAAGTGTGGAACATTATGATTTGTAATCGTCACCTGTAGAACAACAGAGCATTTGCCGCCCCCGTATACCTGCTGGAAACCTTGTAAATGTTGCTGTGAAACGGTTACATGGCAGTCAATTAAGCATTGGTGGGAAAAAAAATCTCAATAGGGGGTGACACCCCTCACCCCTATGCGTTAATCTTGAGTTAAGTAGATGCACCCTGATAAGCCGAGAGCCACTTCCCGTGACTCTCTCTTTTTTTTACCCTACCTACATCTCGAAATCCCTTTATCAAGTAGCTTTGTTGAAAGAGCTGCTCGGTCTAGTGGTGGACACGTTGTAAATCTTTCTCTACCAACGCCGTGCGGGTAATAGACCGTGCCGAATAGAGCCTAACCGACTACATCAAAATACCTAGCCGTAATAAAATCTTTCTTAATTCAAATAAAAATCTAACGAAACGCTTCGTTTAATAGATGTTTAATAACGTTTAGATAGAGTTTAGGGGCGGCAAAAGTCCTCTAACCATCTGATTATGTTTGAAGTATCTGGAAACCTCTGCGGGTAATAGACCGTGGCTCTGCGGGTAATAGACCGTACTTATACCGTTAATAGACCGTGGCTCTGCGGGTAATAGACCGTCGTGATTTGACATTAAGTTGCTTTCTCATGGGAAAGCAGTTAAGTATCCGAAAGGATTATAGAGACTAGACATCTATTAAAGTTGAAATCACTCTCTCAACCTGAGAGCTAAAGCCATGTCAATATCGTAAAATCTGTTCAAGCTCTGGATAAACCGATGGCATATACGGGTAATAGACCGTGCTTGTCACCTGTCTTTGAGGCTGTCTCTAAGGATTTTAAGAACAAAGGGGATTCCTCTGAGCAACTTTTTTACACCATGCTAAGAACGCCGCATCTGGATCTTTGAGTTTGATACCGTTATTTACAGTTGCTTTTCGCCAATCATCTTCTAAAGCGTAGATATCGTATCCAGGTGCTATTTGCTTGGCTTTTTCATAGGTTGTTGTCTTAAGTGAGAGAAAATTGACTAGTCGAGGTGGGGTGACTTCTACTTCATATGCCTTCTTTTCTGGGGCGAACACTCTTTGAGCGTGGAGAAAGTACTCTTTACTTCTTGTAAAGATGTCTAACTTATAGTCAAGAAGTTGCTTTTTACTAACAATTTTGCGAATATCTCCAACAAAATCCGAATAGCGTTGAAGACTTCCAGAGCGTTCATGGAGAGTCCTCAGTTTCCAATTCCAACCTGCTCGATTATTACCCGCTTGCTTGCGGACAAAACGGTACAGCCAACGTTGGAGACCACCAGTTAGCAAGAAATAGTCTTTGTGAATTGAAAGGATAAGTTGACGCTCACAGACCGCCTCAAAGAGCCATTCAGGAAGAGTAACAACCGCACTTTGGAGATATCCGTCTTTATCCCGTTCAATCTCTACATACTCAATCCAATTGAACATAACTGTCTTGCCTTTTCGCGCTCTAATGGTGGTAGTGACCGTTGTGTTTTTTAGTCGGGCAATACATTTCTCAAATCTTTCATATTGAGCACCACCAACATCTCGACGTGCCTCTTTGAGAAAAGCTCGACGGCTGAAGCGTATTTTTCTTGAGATGGGTTCACCAACATCTAGTGCTTGGCGAATCTGGGACAGAAGCCACATAATCAAATCCCAATCCCAGATGTTGGCAATTCCATACGGTTCACCTCCACTGACTATGACTTTTACACCGTTGCTGCTGTAATTTATTGGTGTAAAGCGAGGTTTTTTGGAAAGACTTAGGAAGGGAACCTCCATCGTTTCTTGCATGTCACGAGTTGCGATATCAGTAAAGATTGCTGAAAACAGCTTTAGCTGCATATCACTGGATGAAGGCTTCTTCTTGTCCATTTTTCACTCATTTAACTACATATGCAGTTACTCTTCCTCCAGCAAAGACTCTAAGTGAGCTAAGGCTTTTTCCACCTTTTTCCATCTTTGCGGGTTCTCCCAGACTTTCACTTTTTTAGCTTGACGAAGGGTCTCATCCAGCCTTCTCTTAAAGCTCTGCTGCTTATTTTCCGATTCCTTTTGGCTTGAATTGCACTCCTTCACACGCTTTCTAATCTCTTGCAGAGACAGTTTTTTGCTAATCACCTCTTCTAAAAGGGATTTTCTGAGCTTCTCTTCTTTAATTCGAGAGATAGCTTGTGCTTTGGTGTAAGCTACTTTTCCAACTCTTAGAGCCTCAAGAAGCTCCTCTGGCAAGTGGAGGAGGGGGAGTCTATTTGTAGCAAAAGACTGCCATGACATTCCCAATCCCCGAAATACTTTCTCTACCTGGCTTAACTCCTTGCTCATAACGTTATGACCAGTGGCGTTATCACCATTGGCATCGCTCTCCACTAGACCAACGCTGTGTCTTAGCCGATAGAGAAGGGGAGACACTTCCTGCACTTCAACATTGAGTTCTATCGCCAAAATTTGTAGGATGCCTTCAACCTCTTCAATCGGATTGAGGTCTTCGCGCTGAAGATTTTCTATGATGGCTACTTGCAGTGCTTCTTGGTCGTTGAAGTTTCTTACAACAACTGGCACTTCACTAAGACCTGCTGCTTGAGCTGCTCGATAGCGACGTTCTCCGGCTACCAGCTCGTATCCACTTTTGTTATGTGGATGAGGACGGACAAGTAGAGGCTCTAAAATGCCATGTTCTTTGACCGACTCAGTAAGCTGCTCAAGCTTTTCCTGATCAAAGTACCGTCGCGGTTGTTGCTCCGGTAGATGAATCAGTTCTAAGGGGATAATTGCTCCTGCCTCAGTGTCAGCACGAAAGGTAAAGTCAACCAACGATCTTCTGTTCTTACTCATGGGCAAACTCCATGACTTCTCGAAAAATTCCCTCAAAATCCTTATTAGCAGCTTGTGCAGCAGTGCCAGAAAGCCCCCAGACTGTTGCGCCTTGTCCTGGGGCATCACATATAACCTGTCGATTATAAATAACGCTATTGAGGTAAGGAAAACCAAAATGTTTAAGCATCTCCTTTGAGTCGCGCAGGAGGAGAGTTCCCTTTACCGCTTGATTCAGAAACATGGCAGCTTTAGGTTTACCGCCTCGTATCTTCTGAGATTGTCTAATCATACGAATAATTCGGCTACTGCTGTGAGTGTCCAAAGCCGAGGGCTTGCATGGCACCAAAGCTACATCAACTCCGTAGAGAATTGCTTTGGTCACTTCGCTCATTCCACCTGGTCCATCTACTACGACAGCATCATACTTCTCTGGTAAAACTGAGAGTATATCCAAAATATCTTCTGGGTCGTTGATTACTTTACAAGGAAGATTTAGATCTTTGAGCCAATTTGAGCTGCTCTGTTGGGCATCAGCATCGATCACAATCACAGAACCACGTTGGCTCAACCAATATGCACAGTGGACAGCTAGTGTTGTCTTCCCTACGCCTCCTTTTTGGTTGACGAAGCCGATAGTTATGGGTTTTCTGCTTTCATTGGAAGTCATTGTCTTTTATTTGCGTAAATAAGTTGAGATACTATAAAGCTTCCGAGGCTTGGTCATAACGTTATGACCAAGAGAAAAACATTTCAAGTGGTCTTCAGTCAGATTTTGTATTTATTCTCCCGAAAGGTAGCAGAACTCGTCGCTCAGTCGCGCCCAAAGCACAGTTGCTTGGGGTAAGGAAACTTAAGACTTACAACTCTCCCCCAACCAATCCACCACCCCCTCGCATTTTTTCTTATCAACAAAATAGGCACACTGGAGAAAAAGAACTATTAGGAAGTTTTCAAACCTCAGATGTGGCTTAAGTTTGGTGTCGATGCTGATAACAACCTGGTTGCGATTGAAGATGTCCCAAGTGGTAAAACCGATTTAACCTGCATCTACTGTGGGGGCTCCTTGACTGCCAAGAAGGGCAAAATCAAAGCCCATCACTTTGCTCATACCGAAGAGACCTGCTATCCGGTTGCCAATCGCAGCTTCCCCACTCTGCCACTGTATGACAACTTCAACATTCGTCTATCGGGCAAAGAGTTGCAGCAGTTAAAGCAGCTCTGGCGAGAGTATGGAAACACTGACTATTCCATTCCCTTTGTGCCTTTTCGGCTGGTTCTGCGAAAGTTGTTTGTCTGGAACAGCCAACAAGATGGTTACGATTTCACCCCTCTGAGCAAAATTCCTGTGGGGGCACTGCCTCTGGCGCAGTTTAACCAAGTGCAAAAACCCTTGCTGTTGGAGGAGCTAGCAAAGCTCAAAGGAGCAGCCGAACGCGCTCAAATTCTTAACTCCTCATCCCTCGAACAACGACTGGCTGATTTTAAGCTCTACCGCGCTCAATTCAGGCGTATCCTCCAGTTGAGGTTGTACTTTCTTCAGGTAAAGACCGACCGTGAAACGCTGCACAAAATCGGGGTAACACGACGCTCAATCTTTGAACGGGTGGCGGAGGTGGAGCGGGATTTGCTCAAGCATTACCGACACATTGAGATTCAGGTGTTAGGCACTTGGGAGCATCGGGGAAACGTAGAACTGTACTTTAAGCACCGCTATCGAGCATTTAATCACCCAATTGGGTCGCTAACTGAATATTTCAAGTTCTCAGCAGTAGAACCTGTCTTGGAAGACCTCTGCCAGATGAGGAAGAAAGTCCTCAGTGCTGACGAGCTGGCAATTTGGCAAGATGAATCAATGCTGACTCTTTGCCCTTGAATCAAGAGCTACGATTTCGTACAGAAACGGACGGCGATCGCCTATTTCATCTACTTTATACAGTAGATAAGAACTGTAAACTGAGAAGTGAAGCACAGATTTTCTACCTGCAACTGGCAGAACTCTTGTCCACATCAACGAACCAACCTCCATTCGCCTCTCCCCAATATGAAACGCTCACCGGAGTTGTGGAGCGTTTGACTTTCTATTCGGAGGAGTCAGGCTATACCGTTGCGCGTTTGATGCGCCCCAAAGCCAAAGAGCTGACAACCATTGTCGGCAGCTTCGCCAATATCCAGCCTGGACAGACGCTTCAACTGACAGGCTTTTGGCGAGAGCATCCCCAATACGGCTCTCAGTTCCAGGTTAGCAAATACATTGAAACCAAACCTGCTACCCTCACAGGAATTGAGAAATATTTGGGCAGTGGTCTGATTAAGGGTGTTGGAGCTGTCACCGCCAAGCGAATTGTAGCCCATTTTGGACTCACCACTCTTGATGTCATAGAAAACCATATTGAACGTCTGCTGGAAGTTCCAGGAATAGCTCACAAGCGAGTCGAGATGATTCAAAATGCTTGGGAGACCCAAAAAGCCATCAAAGAGGTGATGGTGTTTTTGCAGGGGCATGGAGTTTCCACCACCTATGCAGTCAAAATTTATAAGCAATATGGTGATGGGGCGATAGCCACCGTTCAAAATAACCCCTACCAATTAGCCGTTGATATTTATGGCATTGGCTTTCTCACGGCTGACAAGATTGCACAAAATTTGGGTATTCCCCTTAGCTCCAAGTTCCGCTATCAGGCGGGTATTTTGCACGTTCTAGGTGAGGCGGCAGAGGAGGGACATAGCTGCTTGCCACAACCGCTTTTGGTGAACTTGAGCGCAAAGCAGCTTTCGACAGAAGAGTACCAAGCCCAACCTGAGACGGTGGTTGATGTTGCCAAGGACATGGTAGAGCAGAAGGAGTTAATTGTTGATGCATCTGAAGAAGGGATGCTCCTGTGCTACAAGCCCTCCTTCTACTACACCGAGATGAACTTGGCACAACGGCTAAGTCAGCACTTAAGCCAACCCGTCGCGGCTGATTTACCCCGTGTGAGAAACTGGATTGAACGGTTTACCGAGAGTCGGGGTATAGCTCTCTCCCACCAGCAACAACAGGCGGTGGAGATGGCGGCTTATTCAAGAATCATGGTTCTTACAGGAGGTCCTGGCTGTGGCAAGACCTTCACCACCCACACCATTGTCTCGTTGTGGAAAGCAATGGGCAAATCCATTGCCTTGGCTGCACCCACAGGACGCGCTGCACAGAGGCTTGCTGAGATGACAGGGCTAGAAGCAAAAACCCTGCACCGGCTGTTGGAGTTTGACCCCAGAACAATGGATTTTAAGCGCGGCATTGATAACCCTCTGCCCCATCAGGCGATTGTGGTGGATGAAGCCAGTATGCTGGATATGTTTTTAGCCAACTCTTTGGTAAAAGCTCTGCCGCCAGATGCTCAACTTCTGCTGGTGGGAGACATTGACCAACTGCCCTCGGTTGGAGCAGGGAAGGTATTGCAGGATTTAATTAACTCCAAGCGAGTGCCTGTAGTGCGCCTAACCCAAGTCTTTCGCCAAGCAGCCCAAAGCGCCATTATTGCAGCAGCTCATCACATCAATCGGGGTCAGTATCCGACAATTGAACGCATTTCCGACACACCCCGCTCTGACTGCCTCTGGCACGGGGGCGGACATCAGCCTGAGCATGGGGTGCAGGTAATTGGGGAGTTGATTAGAGAGCTGATTCCCAAATTGGGCTTTAATCCCGCCACAGATGTTCAAGTGCTTTGCCCTATGACCAGAGGGTTGGTGGGGACTCGCAACCTCAACCAAGTTTTGCAGCAGCTCGTAAATCCCATAAGTCCTGATAAGACTGAGATTCAAAGAGGTGGGATGCTCTTGAGAGTTGGCGATCGCGTGATACAACAAACCAATGACTATCAGCGGGAGGTCTTCAACGGGGATTTGGGCACAATTACCAAGATTGATACCACAGAGCAGGAGGTAAGTGTGCAGTATGACCAGAGAAATGTGAGTTATGACTACGCTGACCTCAATGAGATTACCCTAGCCTGGGCGGTAACTATCCACAAAAGCCAAGGCTCGGAGTATCCGGTGGTTATTTTGCCTCTGTACATGCAGCACTATCTGATGCTCTCTCGCCACCTGCTCTACACAGGACTTACTCGCGCTAAGAAGCTGGCGATTGTCATTGGGGCAAAGAAGGTAATTGGCATCGCGGTGAACTCTGGTGAAAGACAGCAACGCCATACCAGATTGCAGCAGCGGTTGGAGATGGCAGGGAGTTTGGCTAGCTGATGGATGGTAATCTCAGGAAAAGGATTGAAGCGATACTTGGTGATTGATAAGCGTTACTTATACCCAATTAGCGCTGCGCCGGATTTTTTTGGGGATAAAGTTTGCTTATCAATCAGTGCGTATAATCACACAGGAACAAGTTTATCAACTTGAACAAAAATGCTGCCAAGCCATTGTTCTCCTGGTGGCTCTTGAACAAGTTTGACACAAACCATACCGTCTCGGTCTTCTCTTGAGTGAACCTCATCAGTAAGCTGAACCAGATCCCCTGGTTCAATGGATCTGCACTGAAATCTTGATGAAGTCGATTTTGAGAAAAGTACTTGAACCAAATTAGAGGCTACGCGACCTGTGTACCGCAAAATTGTCCTGGAGGAGCGGTAGAGGTTAATGCGCTCATGGAGAGATAATTGGGGCACTTCAGAAACGGATTCGTGATGCCCTCCACCTTCATTATTGTCCCGATTGCCAGTAATCCCTTTTGCCATGCTGCTTTGAGCTCCCTTATCTGCTCCGGCTTTTCCACAAAATGCCAGTGACTCCTCCACTGGTGCTGGTTCTGGCCTTTCTACTGATGGTTTTTCTGCAGCTACTCTTTCTCTTTCCCTTGCTATTTTTTCCCGACATCTTTCCGCAAACCGCCGTAACCTTTCGATTGACTCTTTGTATTTTTGTAAAAAAGCTCTGCTGAATCCTGTGCCCAATTCTTCTTTGGCTATTTTGCTCAGGAAGTCCATCACACCACTGATTGTCTGAGGTATCCCCGTGATACTTTTTTCTCGGATTCCTTTGCGGATTAATCTTTCTACATGAGCCAGCCTGCTGCGCGATTCTTTTACCCTCGCTGCATTTGCCGGATTATGCTTCCTCCCATCCTCATGACCTGCTGCTGAAGTTAATGCCACTGTGCTACCATAATGCGGCGAACTGCTTCGGGGGCGGTATTCCCCTGTATACGGATAGTAACCGAGGTTCTTGGTGGATTTGAGCCAGTCTCTCACTCGCTGCTCCAGGTTGTGCTGATGCCCGCAATACTGCTTATAACCTGGAAGCGATCGCATATATGCAGCCGTTCTCTCCACCAGCTCTTCCCCGTCAAGCTTCTGAAACACATAAGCTTCTTTTACTGCTTCAAATACCAAGTCATTTGTTTGGGCATCTCCTGTCCACCCTTGAGAGAGCCTGACCAGTAAATCATTATGCCACTCGGCTGCGCTGCCATTTCTGCCTTTGACAAACCCACTGCTGCTCACCCCAAAATCTTCATAGGCTCCTTCCATCACTTGCCGAAAAGCCACCATGTCTTGCCGCCGCGCATGATGTTTCAAATGCTTGACAAATAGGTTCAGATTACCGTGGACCGGAGCCAAAGTCAGCGAGTCTAAAACATAACTGCCTGTGCCTGGTTGCAAAGGCAAGCGAATCCCGTTGTAATTGATAATCGTATCTGGACTATACCCTTTGCGGTTGGGGAATATCTCTAAGTGCCCTTTGACAATGCGGAATTTGGCTTTTGATAGCACCACATACAACGCATGGGCTGCTAACCAGCTTGGTACTGGTTTCGGCAGTGGAATATACAGGTGAATACCTTCGCTAAAGCTGCTTTGTACCACTTCCACGCCTACTAAGCCCATATCCTCCAGAATACCCAACAGTCGGCGGTATTCTGGAAAATCATTGTATGGGTGGTACAGTGACCCTCGATCAAGGTCAATAATCAGCACTTGTGTCAGGATATTGAAGCGCATCCCCACAATCAGATTCTTATCGTGGTACATTTCTTGCAGATTGCGCGGTGGGGTAGGGTACTTGTGCTGAGTAATCCAGTTTGCGCCCTGAAGGTTTTCCCGCACAATTACATTGAACAAGTTCTCGCCCAGGAACTTTAGCAGGGTATTAAACGCCTGATCATCCGTATGTGCAAAATGCTGGCGAGACTTGGCTTCCTCGGCTTTGGTAAACGTTTCTTTCCATATTTCCAGAAAGCTACGACGGCGGCGTTTTTGAGCCGCTTTGCCAGATGTACCGTCACTGGCGTCTTGCTGCGTGACAAACATGATTAACCTCTACTTCCTTGTGCAACATGGGCACTAAGGCAGAGATTCACCACATCACCGAAATCCTATTCATAAGGGAAAAAAGCTGTCTTCTTTCTGATGAAAGAATGTGATAAGCTTTTTTCAGTTAGAATGGAACAAAGCTAGGGGAAAACCCGCGCTTGCTTTGTGACCTAGAATACGTGCTTCCTGTCGCCAAACTTTCGGCACGTTTCGGTCAACGATGACGTTTGGTGTTATCTGCCAGATAAACCTGCGTCCTTAAATTGAAAACAATGAGTCTGTCAAAACTCATCTAAAACCAGTCTATAGGATTTTTGCCTGTAGGCTGGTTTTACGTTTCGGACAAAACCCCATCCTTGCTGGATAGGGGATTTTTTTGTGCGGACAGGCAAATTATTTGCCAGATTGTTTTTTTTCGGGTTTTTCGGTGGGGTCTTCTTCTAAGTCCTGAGCCTCCTTCTCAATTTGGTCAAGTCGCTCTTCAAGCAAGAGCCTTATTTTCTTGGACAAGGGAAGAAGTTGCCATGCTTTATCGCTACGGGCATTTTCTACCCGATGTCTGATGTTTCTCAGGTCTACGGATGCGCGGTCTTGTGCCATACATACTAATGTACACCTTACAGCGCAAAACATTCCAGTGCTGCGCAGCGCTTCAGTGAAATGAATCAAATTATTTTAGTATTTTTTGCTGCACATTACAGCAAAACCTGCTATGCTGATAAGCAAAGGTAAAGATTCACCAGCTCAATACCTTTCCCCCTCCCAAAGCCATCCAGCGTTACCCATAACGTCGTGATGACAAGGCGGAGAGGGTCTCCACCACTGTTTCACCAGATTCTCACTATGCCAAAACGAACAGATCCTCATGCTGTGAGGAGGGATTTCTATGATTAGCCGCAAAGAAATAAGATTTTTCCTTGATGATGAGCACTTGGAAATTCTTGAATCTTTACAACGTATGTGCGGATTTACCGCTAGAAGTAGCGCGGTGAAGTATCTCATTACCGTCTATGGCGCAGCAGAAGCCGCTAGAGCCAAAAAACTCAAGCAAGGTGGCATTTTCCCGTCACGCGCAGGACACTGCGAGAGTGCTTCTGATCCCACAAAACCCTAGTCGTTTAGTTCTTTTGTTCCATGAAAAACTACACCCTAGCCCTTGATGAAGGGAATTTCGATCTCAAATACTTTGACGGCAGTAACAAGCCAAAAGCCATACGCTCTGTCCGTTTCCAACTCCCAAACGGACGTTTTCCGTTGAGTTCAAGCAACACCAGCCCACTCATTGAATTCGATGGCAAACGGTATCACTTCGGCTATCAGGCGTATAAATACCGTCGGCAGTCCCATACCGTCGAAGAGGAAAAAGAGCAGGTAGCACTCCTAAACGCGCTGGCTTGTATCGAACAGTATGAACCGGAATTTACCCTGACCATTCATACATCCCACCCTGAACCGGAAAAAGCTGGTGATACCATGCGCCAACAGCTTATCAGGACGGTCTGCTACAAGCGAAACGGACACCTTATTAAAGCCCACATTAAGGCGGTACATATTGCTCATGAAGGCTATCCTGCTTACCAGTACGCCAAGTCACTTGGGCTTGTTCCTGAAACTGGCTTTACCGTCGTGATTGATATCGGTGGTGGTACGTGGCTTTCACGCCTGATTGATGAAGAGGGAGAGATTATCGACTCTACGGTTTCCAAACGGGGTGGCGCTTACGATTTAGCCACAGCTATCAAATTCGATGAACGCCTGACAAAAGTACTCGGTGATAAACCAGATGCGGGACTGATTGCCAACGGTTTTGCTGATTGCTCTCACCACTATCCCAACAATCCAGATGCCAGTTGGAAAAACTGGCTTGATGAACACCTTGAACCTTGGTTCAAAGGCATTTTTGGTGAGGTCAGGAATCAGTATCAACCGTACCTTCCCCGTGTCAGAAAGTTCTTGGTGACTGGTGGGGCATCTCATCTTATTGCACACAAAGTAGAAGTGGCTCCACTTTTTACCGTCATTCCTGAACCCAGGTTTGCCAATGTTCGTGGTCTCCTTCCCGAAACCAAAGTGCAAAAACGCAAGGCGATGGCAGCATGAGCGATAGAAAATCACCGATGAGAGCCACCATCAAAGCACAGCACCAACAAGCTGTGTTGGATCTGATGAGCAGCTTAGGCGGTGTTTCGGTCACTGATGCTATCGGATACCTCATTCAGACACAAATCCTGGCAGCATTGGAACGGCTGCGGCCAGAGGCTAGAAACTTCGGGACTATTCATCCCGTTTTAGCCAACGCCGAGCTGGACAAAGCGGGACAAAATTGCCAGCAAGACAAGGAAATACCCCAGGATAGTCAAACAGATCCACCATCAACGGTGAGTGCTGAAGATGCGCTTAATCAGCTTCTTAATTCCTGATCCACCAGACTCCAATCTTACTCCATTATCTACGGAATATTACGGAGGTACAAACTTTACACTGACTCCCAGTTTTTCAGCCCAAAAGAGAACCAGCACCGCTAACCGTCCAAAGTTTCAGTGCTGGCGCTCATTTCCACCCAATTCCACCAAATGAAATTGAGGAAACCTTCTCATGATACAACACACCACGTTCCAGGAGCCTGGAGCCATGCCTCCAGCAGCTCTACCCGAAGGCGTAAATCCCAACTATATCGCCAAGCAGGTTGGGGAATTTAACCAGCAAGACGCCACCTTTGAACAGCGGGATGATGTACTCTTTCGCATTGGTAGCCACTGCGATGTATTCTGTGATACCGATTATCAGCAGATTCACAAACGAGGTGGACATCTTACCGCAAAGATGCGCTATGAGGTGCTTGAGTGGGTTCTAACACATACAGAACATGAGATTGAGGGCAATTTAACCCTGCATATTTTCTCACAAGAACAGCTTCGTGACTGGTATCAAGAATCCAAAGAGCGCTATCCCGACTTTGAAATGGTGCTGGTTTTTGAAGAAGGTGCCTGGGAAGAAGAAGAACAGCCACAACCAAGCATCTACTACACCTGCTACTACCGTCCACTCCCTTCAGCTCCTGGTCTTGAGGAGGGCACCGACTTTCCTGTTGGACATTTCCAGTGGGAAGTTGGCGAATATTTCTGGGGTGAGGGCGTCTGTCACGAAGGGACAGAAGACGAACCTGGCTTTACCATGTATTGCTACCCAGAACAGGCAGACTTCTCAGTTCCAAACACATCCATTGCCTCGCATCTGCTGACTCTAACAGAAGAAGAGCAGGGACACAAAAGTGTGGCTGAACTGCTCGGTATCACTCCAGTTGATGTGGCTGTATAAGGAGGCAAAAAGATGAATATTTCCGATATTCGGTCGCTAGTTGACCGCCCGTCTTTTGTCGAGACAGCAATGAACTGGCAACCACCAGTCCTAAGCCAATGGGAACAAATCTGCGCTGAACGAACAGCAAAGCTCCATAAGCTCCTTCTTGAACGCGATTGGAGTATGTGTCAGCAGCTTATCGACGAATGGATTGCTGAAGATACAGACCAGCCCGTTAAAGCTAATGGAGCAGAAGCATGACAAGAGAACTTACACCTAAAGAACAAAAAGTAGTTCAGGCTTTTGAAGCTGCCAACCCAGGCTTGGGTGCTGTCGCACAGCAAAACATCTTAAATCCTACCTCTGGCTGGTCGGAAACCATTGCTGATATGGATGAGGCTGATATTCCTGAGCAAGCCAGCAGTGGCTCTGCCCGAAACTCTTTTATGTACCGGAGGATCGGCTGATGGACAGAAAACAGCGATTCCAAGCTCAACTTGAAAGAGCTGGTGTGCCCGTTAATCAAGCTGCTGCTGCGGCTGAAGCCCTTGACCGCCAAGCTTCAGGTGAGCTGACAGTCCCTCTTGCTCAAGGCAGTCCAGAGCTTAAAGCCGTCCTTGATGCACGTACTTGGCTTATTGCTCAAAGGCAGCAGTCAACTCTTGTCGAAAAGCAGGAGGGCTAACTCAAATGGTTAAGCAGACTCCAATCACCACCACTGATGTGGTAGCAATTACAAGTTTAGCTGTAGCAACAGGCACAGCCGCTTACCTCATAGCAAGCGCTGTCAAACCTGAACCATTACCAGAGCCTACCTCAACACCAGTCAAAACCATTCTCACCACAAATCAGTAATGTTCATTCGATTTTTCCCACAGAAGCCAGACCCACCAGGGGTAAAAATCATGCATCTTTCTCGTTGCACAACCCTGGTGGAAGCCTTTGGCTTCTGCCTGTACATAACCCGTACAGGCATTGGACTGGAAAGCACTGCCCCTATTGAAGAAGAAGAGGACTAATGAAACGAAGAAACTTCGGAAAAGCCAAGCATAAAAACCATGTCAGCTCTGCTGCACCTGGAACACTTAATGCTATGCACAATCTGTTTGGCATCAGTGTTCACGATTTCCTCAAAGCTTGTCACGGCGACCACGAATCTATCAAAAAGCTCTCAGACCTTGGCAGACTCTCTGAGCTGACCCAAACAAACCTTGAGCCTGCACTGCAAGCGGCGAAGCTCACGATTGAAACCACCGGTGATCTCAATAAAGCTCTCTCAGAGCTGGTCAAACAAACTCAGAAGTCCGGCAAACTGGTCACGACAGCCATTCTGGACTCTCAGTTGGCAGAAAAACGCTTTGCTAACGAGCTAACCGAGGCTTCATCCAAATACGCTAACGACGTAAGTGCTGAGACCTCCAGGCATTTGCGGCAAACAAGCTTGATTCAGGTTCGCGGCTATACGGCTGACTTGATGGCATTGGTCAGATACCAGACTGCTCTTACCAGAGAACAGAACAAAATCCCACTGGCACAACAGCAAGCTGACATCGAATATGACAAAGCTGTTGCTGCAACGCTCTGGGCTAAAGGCTCAGAAGCTGACTTAAGCAAAATTCCCAAGCCCAACTACAAAGGCAGTGCCTACGGACTAGGAAAGCTCTGGAAAGGCTTTAAAGACACGTTTGGTATCTAACCAACTCATGAAAAAGGCAGCGCTTCCTCATTCAGCGCTGCTTTGACACAAAAGTCTCAAAAGGTAGATACGATGGACGATTTCAACGAGTTAATTCAAGGATTTCAGGTGAGGAATGAGAATGAGCGTCCGCCTGAAACGTCCGAAGAGCTAGATAACGAAAGGCTCTCAGAAGAAATTGAAGCAGCTTTTAGCCAACACCGGATGATATCCTCGGCGCTGGTGACTTTTCTGGGCTTCTCTGCTGTAGGTGAAAGTCTGCTGTTGTTTGCCAGATGGGGAATTCCAGGATTGGCTACGGCAACCATCGGGGGTATTGCCTTAGCCCTCTTTACTGCTCACACGCTTACCAAAATAACTATAACCAACGGACATCCCAAAATTGATGGAGACTTCTGGACTGAAGCGGTAAAAACCGGAGCTGTAGGCGCTGCTTTACTTGCTTTCTCTGGCGAAAGTGGGGAAGTCTCCAAAGCATCTCACAAAGGAGCCAAACAGTTTCTTGAAGAAGTCAAAGCTTTTGAGGTTACCGAGCCTGTTAATCCTGTCTGGACAAAGCCAGGTGTTGCACTCGTGACAATCTTTGTCCTCCTGACAATCCTAGTCATTTTCGGGAGGAAGTCATGAGTCTTGATAAATTCCGCAAACAGGAACGCTGGAATACTGGTGCTGTACTCGTTTTGGGGACTATCGGTATTCTCACATTAGGCGGAGCGCTTTATGGCAGACAGACAATGCTCATTGAGTATTGCTTTAAGCCGTCTGATGACCCGCAGTTCTGTACTTCAGACAAGCGCTACATTATGCCAGCCCATGAATTTAAAAAACTGGTTAACGCACCAGCTTCCAACCCCAAGAGCCAAATTCCCAAGAAAGCCAAAGCCCTTAGAATCATCAAGCCCACCAACCCCTACAAGCCGCTTTGGGGCTTTATCAGTGCTTCAGCGTTTGGACTGGCTTACCTGCTTAATCAAGCCAGAGTCAGGAAACTGCTGGAGTTCATGCCTCAATACCGCCAGGAGGTTAAACAGAGTTGGTTACTCGGTAAAATCAATGCGATTAATCAAGCCCGTAAGGTAGAATACGCAGCCAACCTTGATTGGGAGCTGTGGCAGTTTAGTGCTGACAGGGCAGCAAGAGCAAAGCAGTTATCCATGCTTTCTCCAGAAGAAATCGCACTTTACCAGGAACAGGCAAGGCTTGAAGCTCAACAAGCAGCAGAGCAAGCTATCAAAGAAGCCACTGGCTCAACAGCCGCAGCCCTGCCGCATGGCAATCCTGGGACAGTTGATGAAATTACTAACCCCACAGATAAGATAACTGGTTCCCCAAGTTCAAAGGAGGAGCTGCTCAAAGCCCTGCGCCAGGAATGTCCAGCTCTGTTAAGTCTGGTGAAGTCTCACCCAATCCGCTGTGTTGGGGTACAGCGCTCAGGCAAAACCACACTGGCAAAGAAACTCGCACTACTCAGAATGGTACTGCTGCCAGACCATCAGGTCATTGCCAGCACCCCACATTATGAACCTACAAATGCTTATCCTGATGTGTTTCAGATTGTCGGTATCAAAAACGGCAAGCGCGACTATCCGGCTATCAGAACACAGTGGTACGGGCTAGCCGAACGGGTCAAAGACGGCACAGTTAGCTCAATTACCACCATCTGGGATGAGTTTGGACTAATGGATCAGGTGGTAGAAGCAGAAGATTTAACCAAAGTCTTAACTTCTACCCTGCGGGAGACCATGAAATTTGGCGAATATCCCCTCTTTATCGTCCACGGGGAGACCCAAGCCTTTCTTCCTGGCAGCAAAGGGCTGGTCAAGGTATTCCTTAGCGGCACAGTCAGAGTTGAGACCATAGGTGAGAAAACCATTGACGAGGATGGACTCGAAACTATCAAAGGTACAGGCAAATTCAAAGTCAAAGAACTTGATGGCAGCAGGGCAGAAGGCAAGATTCCTGAATGGATGACAGAAGATTTTTTGCTGAACCTTGTGGGGTTCAAAAAAGGTTCGACTGAACCTGCTGAACGTTCAGTGAACCCGCCTGAACCAGAAGAAGTTCAAACGCTGAACGTCTTACTGGATAAAGCGTTCAGCAATCCTGAACCTCTTGAACCTGCTGAACCTTTTGATCCGTTCAGCCTGGAAATCACCGCAGAAGAGAAAGGTTTTGCCATTGAGTTCAGGCGTTCAGGAATGCCTAAAGATGACATCATTTTCAAACTCTGGGGAACCAAAAAAGGTGGCTCCAAAGGCTACCAGGCTGCAAAAAAAAGGCTGGAGCAGATACTCCACGATGCGGGTATCGCCTGATGAAACAGCTCACACATTGATGAATCTGTAAGGAGGAACGAAAATGCTTACCCCTAAAGAAACCACGGCTGCTTGTCAAAAGCTGGCTGAACGCTTTGGCTGTGACTATTTGGAGCTTATGGAGAAGCTGGATGACCTGTCCCTGCCCGAAGCGATTGTCTTGAATCAGACCACACAGCTACAGATAAACCAAGCAGCACTTAACAGCCAAAAGTCCCACCAAAACTAAACAGCTACTTGAAAGAGAAAGGCACAATGACCAAACTGACTACAGAACAAGCTCAACAAGCCCGCGACCTGGTTGCCCGTTTGAAAAAAGCTGAAGAACGGCTCAATGAAGCCATAGCTGCTTATAACGACGCTTTGATTGGTGGCTTTGGCAAATGGGTGTCTGATAAAGAAGATGCTTATAATTCAATTGCCAAACAAGGAAACGCACTCCTGTCCAGCACTCACCCTGATTTTCTCAAACTGGAACTTGCCTGGGTTGAGCTGAGTGAACCCATCAAACTCAATCCAGGGCTGATTAACTGGCAAGCCTGGGCAGACGGACTGGAAGAATTGGGCGTAGGCGGACTGGATACAGAAAGCCTCAAAGCTGATACAGCGCGTCTTGATGAGCGTCAAGTCCTGCGCAAGATGGATGAAGCATTCCTCCACTGGTATGAACAGGAGTTGGATGTGCTTTACTGTGATAATCCCGCTGAGGAACTAACAGAACTGGCTGCTACAATCCCTTGGGAACAAAGAGGGCTAGATAGCAAAAAACATTTGTGGCTCAATTACGGCATCAAATTTCTGACAGAAAAAGCCCGTCAGCGCAATGAAGATTATGACGAAGATGAGGATGAATCACTGCCTTTTGAGACGGTGAAACATGAGCGTTCAGCTTTAGCCCTGTTACCACCAACTCCTGAACCGACAGACGAAGAAATAGCAGCCCTGCGGCGCATTGTCAGAGCCTGGGTTCCCGATGGCAGTTCCAAAGACTGGTGTGAAGGACTAATCACCGGACTGGTCTTATATCCCCAAACCAAGGTGGTCTTAAAAGACCACCTTATTTCAGTCGCACTCAAGCTTATAAAAGAGCAATGCTCCGAAGCCCCGTACTGGCGTTAGAACAACCATCCTGTATGCATCAACCCAAATTTTCTCAAAGGAGCATCATGAATCAGAAACAGAACCTAAATATTATCCGTCAGCAACACGAGGAGTGGCTAAAGCAACTAGAAACACTGGCTGTTCAAGCTATTGCCACGGGTGAATGGGACGATTTCTTCTTCCACATCATGGATTTTACTGGCTGGTCACGAATTGACACGTACTAAAAGTTACTATGAATCGACAGCAGCAGAATAGACATTCTTAAAATCTCCCCTGAGTTCTGTCAACTACCCGAAGATGGAGAAAGCATAACAGTTTAACTCTACTACTAAAGCACCATACATCTCCCTTGCTTTTGCACGAGGCAGGGGATTTTCTTTTGCGGTACAATTTAAGATTGCCAAAAAGATAACAGGTGGCATCAAAGGGTGAAAATCGACCGTCACGGAAAAGGTAAAGTCTTAACGGTAGAAGAGATTCAGCTTTTGTTCAGTGAAGGACTACAAACTCTTCGCGATCGCTGCCTCTTTGGAGTCTGCCTTTACACAGCCGCTCGAATTAACGAGGCGTGTACGCTTCGGCGAGTTGACGTTTTTGATAAAAAGCGGCAAGTGAGACCAGAGCTTATTATCCGTAAAAAAAACACCAAGGGAAAACTTGACACCCGCTGCATTCCCGTAGGTGAAGACTTGCAAGCTCTTCTTACTGAGTACAGTCCACCGCTTCACCAGTATTGGCTGTTTCCAGGAAGGCATGGCAAAAAGCATATTAACCCTATGTCAGCCTCAAGAATCTTACGACTTGCCCTTGAAGATATTGGGATTGAGGGAGCCTCAACCCATTCCCTTCGCCGTACAGCACTTACCACCATGCATAACAGCCGTGTCCCTTTAAGAATTATCCAGCGGGTAAGTGGACATCGATCTCTTGCTACACTGGAAGAATATTTGGCGGTAAGCGACGAGCAGGTCAAGGGGGCAATCTCAAGCCTTTCTCAGATATCGTATGTCAATAAATTAACAAATATTGACGTAACACAGAACAAGCCAGTAAAAGCAGAGAGAGAGACAGAGGTGGTAGATGAATAAAGGACTGTTACAAGATGTACCGTAGTACAGTACATCTTGTAACAGTACACACTGGCAAGTAGTCTATGCTCCTACCGAGGTTGTTTGATTTTTGAGCTGTTCAATCTCAGCTTGGTGCTGTTGACGTTCGGTTTCGAGAGCTTGGGCAACATCAGGTGAGATGTAGTAAACCTCACCGGCAATGGAGGTCATTTGGTCATTGTTTGCGCCAATCTTCTGAGTGAGTTTTTCAATGGTGTCTTTGTGTTCTTCTATCTGCGCCTTTAGCCGTTCAATTTCCCCGTTTTGGATTTTTAGGTTGTGAATTGTGGACTCCTGCTCTAATCGCGTCTCATCTAGCTCTTCGCTTCGATTGGCAAGGATGGCAATCTCATCCTGAGCTTCTGATAACTGCTGCCGGAGTGATTCCACCTTCTGCACCAGTGGTTCATTTTTGCCTGTGGCTTCTTTTAACTGACTCTCAAGCTGTTCAACCAGTGGTGCTTGCTCAGGGGAGATGCCCTGAGATAACCGCTCATTTTCTCTCATGAGGTCTTGCATCCGATCTAAGAGCTGATTGTGGACTGCCTCCATTCCTTCTAGCTTTTGTTTGGTGGCTTTGGCATCAGCAAGCTTCTCTTGCAACACTTCGATCTCTGCCTCAAGCTTTTCCATTTTGTCATTGCTGTAGGTAAGCTCAGTGGCTCTCCTGATGCTGTGGTAGACCTTTTGCATCAAAGGCTGGTGATCTGCGGGAATTGGTTCGTTGTCTTCTGATTGAGTACCCTTGAGAAACTCATCTGGGTCTGATGCCCTTAACGTCCGCAAATGTTTGGAGACCGTAGTGTTGCTCATTTTGACGTTGGTTCTGTCAAGAATGATAGCCTTGATTTTGTCTTGGGAAGGCGTCTCACCAGCTTCAGTTAGTTGGCGGTATGCAGCAACAACTTCCTCGTACTTGGATGCTGTCATGATACTTTTAGGGGTGAATATGTTTATTGGTTTGCGGGGTGTCTGCCCCGCTTTCTTTCTTAGTACATGGTAGCTTACACCTGTACAGTACTGCCGCGAGTACATAGTGACCGATGTTAAATGAGAGAAAATTGGGCGGATCATCAGCCCAAGGTAGAGGCTCCGGTAAAACAAAAGAATGAGTTCTCAAGGACAAGGCAAGATGTACCATAGTATAGTACATTTTGTAACAGTGGAGTACAGGTAACAGGCTATTACTGCACAGCTCGTACCGCTTGGCGCACTGTGATGTTAAGTCTCCCTCGTGTTTTCAGGAACGTAGGCTCTGTGTCAGGCAGCACTTTATTGATGCCGTGATAAAAAAGTCTTGAGTGTCCGCCGAACAACACCACATCTCCTGAAAGAAGAATTACTTTTTCTTTTGGGGAGGTATACTCAGCTCCGCCCCACAGAAAAACGGCATCACAGCCAAGGGAAAAAGACACGACTGGTGGGGCATCGGCTCCAAAGAGTGACGTATCCTCGCTGTCATCCCGATGAAGACCTAATTTCACTCCTGGTACTTTGTAGGGGTCATAATGCTGCAAGATGGCTGAGACCGTTTCAATCCCTGCAAAGGTCACAAGCCCTACTTCTGCTATTGCCCGTTGGCAAAACTCGTAGATAAGCTCTGGCACTGGCACACGCGGTGGGAGATAATGCTGATAAAGTCTCCACCAATGTCCGAGTGAGGCAACACCTACCTTCATCTCCCCAAAGTGAGTCTTAGGGTGTTCCAAGTCAAAGCCTTTCATACGAAGTGAAAGAAGCGATTTTCGGCAGGTAGACAGAAGGTGTTGCTGTTCTTCAGGCGATAAAAAGTCAGGAATGTGGTATGCGCCTTCTGAGAGTGATTTCAGTGAACGCTTAAAGATTGACAGTTGCATGGTGTTATCCGTGTCTAACTTCCAAAAGTTTTGAAGCAAGTGTCTGTGCTGAAATTGTGGGAGTAAACAGTGGAATATCTTGTAGAGAAAGGTCTTTTTTGAAGTGGTAGCCACTTATCTCCTCAAGTTTTCGGTAATTGGCATACAATAACGGGTGATAACTGGCTCCACGGGCTAGCTCTTTAGCTCCAGCAAAGACGCACAGCGCACAGGAGAGCCTCTGGTTGCCAAGCACATAGGCATAGTGGTTTCGCCAGCCTCTCAAGGCTTCTGTGATCTTTCCCTTGTTAAAAAGCCGTTGTCTCCGTTCTAAATCTTTGCCACTGCTGCCAGCTTCCTGCCAGACTCTCTCCAACGGGAAATGATGAATCGGTAGCCAGTCAATCGCCAACCTGCCATCCTCCCATCGCTCCCAAGCCTCTTCTGGGGACAATTTCTTGAGTGGTTTAGTTGTTATACTAGGGCGGACAGCGCATACAGGTTTTTTAGCTCGTTTTGTGCTTTCCTCCGCTCGTAATCCCATTGCATTAACAACAATACGACTTGAAAAAGTGCGAATAAATTTGTCTATTGGCTGCACTTTAGTATCCGAAGTACAAAAGCGATTTTTCGAGTCGCTAAACGGTGGGACATCTTTGCCTTCCGCTTGAAGTGCTTGCCACCGTTGCCAAAACCGTTTTACCAGCCCACCTCGGCTGCGTCTGACAACGGTGAGTGGGATACCAACATCACTGCATTGGGCATGAATAATTGCCTCGGTTCCCTCCCATTCAGCCAGTCCCAGGTTGGCATGAACTGCTACAATCTGTGCCTGGTAGCCTCGTTGGGCGTGAAGTCTTACAAGGTAGCGAAGCATGGCGTAGCTGTCCTTGCCACCGCTTAAATTGATAACCAGCATGGCATCTGGGCGTTTTAGGATAGCATCGATGACGGGAGGAGTCTCATCAAAGATGAGTTCTGTATGGAAAAACATGAGGGGTAAGAAATATCGGCAATACTTGAAGCGTGGGTGCGTTCATGAATGATTTACAGCCTGGTGCTGGCTTACGGGGTGACACCAGGCTATGAATGGCATCATGAGGGATAGTCCAAGGAGGGGTGTTTGGCTAAAGAACCAATGCCAGTTGTTCTTCTTCCTCTTGGGGCATGAGCTTTTGGGGCGTTTCTTTCTCTATTACCAATATGTTGTAGCCCTTCTCCTCAAGCAGAGCGCAATAGCGTTGCAAGGTATGATCTGGAAAACCAGCCATCGGTATCCGTCCAGCCTGGGGATTGCCTGAATTTTTGGAGGTAATAACTAACTCAAGTGCTTCTGAGATGATTTCTGCATCCTGGAAGAAGGTTTCATAAAAATCCCCAACGTGAAACAGAACAATCTTGCCAGGGTTGGCATCTTTGGTTGCCAGATAGCGTTGAAACAGTGGGCTAAACAATGCTCTATCCTGGTCTGAATAAAGTTGCTGTGCCGAGGTGGTTTCCTGAGTTGGCTCATGTGGCAATGACAGTTCTTGAGCCACAGCAACTATCTGCTTCAATGATGGCTGTTTCCCTGGATTGTACCGCAGAGCAGCATGGCAGTAGGCTATGGCATAATCCTGTGGTGTACCAACCGCTTCGATGTCTTTGTGGGTGCAACAATGTAGCAGATATCCCGTTTCACTTACCGGAATTGGTTCGAGTGGATAATAGGGGCTTATAAATGACAGGTGATTGTAGTGGGAACTGTATTCCACGTTGATGGTACTTCCATCTACCGTAATGCTGAACTCTTCGACATCCAGCTTTGTCTCTAGCTTGGGCGGATCTTGAGGTGGTTGCCAGCCAAATAGTTTCTTGGCTGCTCCTGAGATGCGGGATATCTCTAAATCACCTTCAAGAACTACTTCTACTTTGCAGCCAGTGCGAGTTGAAGTGCGCTGTAGCTCGGCTTTTGAGATGTTATAGAAGGCGACTTTGGCGTCTTTGATGAAGGCTTTGGCATCTTTGACCAAATCAAAGCCAAACCAGGCACTCATAGCGTATTCGCCTACATTGTGCAGGTAAATTACCCGCTCTCCCAGATGCACAATATCTGAATGTTCGGTGTTATCTTCATTGTCAGTGGGCTGTGCTTCCACCACTGAGGGGCTGGCTTCCTTCTCAACAGCAGTGTCACCGTTGTTGTTTGTAGTGGCTGGCACAACATGAGTAGCTGAATATTGCAGTTCACCAGTTTCATTATCCTTGACTGCACTGATGGTGTACTGCGCTCCCGTCTCTGGGTCGGCAATTGTAGCTACAGGTTTAGGGAATGCCTGCCCAAGCTCACCTTCTGGCAATGGTGCAACTTTCACAACATTAAAAGAGTCAGGATAGGCAATACCTGTGCTGTCACAATCAGGTGAAGCAGGGGTATCAATATCAACTGCAAGGTAGTTTTGTCCAATTACTGTGGCTGTGCCAATATCCCCGTAGTAAATGCTACTGCCACCAACAATCTTTACTCGGTCTCCGTTTGTGATCTCATGCCCGTTGCGGTCATGTGCTTGAGGAGTAGGGGACTCCTGAGAGGCATCATGAGTATTCTGAACTTCAGCACCAGTGCCATTATCATCTGGGCTATCAGGCGATGGGGGATCGTTGCCTCCACTATTGCCACTGTCGCCATTGCTCTCAAAAAGCTGCTCCAGGGAGGCTCTAAAGAGGGTTAGGGCTTCAACAATGCCGTGGCTCTTAATCTCTTTGATAGCAGTCTCAACGCTCTCTATTGCCGTCTGACACGTTGCTTGGCTCTGCTCTAGGCTTTCTTTCCTTGCCTTGGCTTTTCCCAGTTGTGCCAGCAAAGATTCAATAAGGGTGTCTTGTTGGGTTAATTCTTGTGCGAAAATATTCATAAATAGTTCTCCAAGTGAGATCGATTTGTCCTGTTTTGGGGGGTAAGGCAGTGCTTGAGATGGGCAGTCTTGCGGCACTGCCTTACCCTTTGAAATGGTGGTAGATGAAAAACCTTTGGGCGGCTTGAACCTCACATCTGGCGGGATCTGAGGTTCAAGCCAAGGGGCTTAAACCTTTGTGGAACACTACGGTAGACGGCTAATGAGTTCTATCCATACGGGAGCTAGCAAAAGTGCCGTTGTCCAGAGCAGTGTCGCACCTAAAAACTGCAATGCTGATTTGTTGAGTGTCATAACTTCCTCCTTAAGCTGCACTCAACACTTCATGAATTACAGGTGCGACAGCTTTAGGACTTTTCTCCAAGCGCTGCCGAATCTCGCGTTTCAGCCAGTCAAGCGGCTTATCTTTCTTCTTGCCATGATTGGTAACAGTCTGTTTGATGTTCAGACGTTTAGCAATTTTCCGAGCTTGCCGAAGCGTAATTTGCTCTACTTCAATGCCGTCTAACAAGTCATGGGCGGTTGGCTCTTCTGGCGTTACGGGAGGCAACAAAGACTTAAGGAACTCCATATTGTTCTCAGTCCATAAACCATCAAAGTAAGTGCTGTTTAAGCAATAGTGCAAGTCAGCAAGAATGGCAGGACTCTCAGCAATTATTGCTCGTTCCTGCTCAGTCCAATCGTTGCCATCAATGGCAATTGCCTCCTTGGAAACCTCCTCTTGTTGTGGAACCTGTGGTGCGTCAACAACTTCTTCTGCTTTGGGTTGAGAAGTTGTTGGCACTGTTGCGGTTGTTGCCGTTGCTTTTGGCGGGTTGAGCAAACAGCAAGTAAAGCAAAAATAAACAATAAACAAAGCCGTAGCGAGTAGCATATCTTCCATTGTTCAAAAACCTTTATGTTGCGAGGTATACGAGGTGTAGCGATGCCTCTTATCCTTTACTTACCCTTCTATTATAACAAATTTTTTCGCAAATAACCGACAATCATTGTTACAATTTTTGTACATAAAGAGACAGGTTGCTGTTGCTTTCATCGATGAAAGTTGCCGAAAGCGAAGTAGCGTGAATTGCTACTCTCTCTCATAGAGCAAAAAACAAAGCATACCCCCCCGTGGTCATTTTTCAAGGCACAGGGGGGAGGCTCTGTCGCAAGGGCGGAACGAAGTGTAGAGCGCAAGCGTCCCTTGCGATGGAGTACCCCTGTGCCAAAATGCCACGAGGGGGGGAGTATGCGGAGAGAATAGGCGAGATTATCAGTGTAGGTTCTTTAATTGTGGGGAAGGGAAGCAACTATCAACAAAACCGCTTTTAACTTAGTTGTTACCAACGACCATGTAGGAGGTCTTCCACCTCATCTAAGCTAATGAAACCTTCCTCTCTAACTTTCCATCTGCCGATAAATGCTTCTACTTTCTTCCACCAAGACGGGGTAGCGCAGCTTAAGGAGAAACTCACCTTCGGGGAGTTGTAAACATTTGTAAAAAATACTTTGGCCATGCATAAATTGCTGCCTGTGGATGTGAGTAACTCTTAGAACGCTTTTGAGGTACTCTCCCAAACACTTACCGTTATCAATGGAGCTTCTGTTTTTTCTCGCCCGACTTGAACACTTCAGGAGGTGCTAGACAATGTGCCGAGACCAAATAAATATACTCTACAAGCTCTGCATGGTGCTGGCATCAATGGCGGATTTTCCCGATATGAGATCATTGCCTGCCGATTAAGGTTTGACTAGTCCTCTTTAAATAATGAAAGATTTTCACTCAAGACAAACGGACTTTCTTGTGAGTTAAGAAAAGCCCAAGTAGCAACGCTGCTTTTTCTTTTCTTGCGCCGCAAGTGGTGTGCGCTTGTAGCTGGCTTACGGGGCTAATTGCCCTATCCTAAACACACAGCTCAAGGAGCTATTTCAGACTTCAAAAACTTCTATTTCCTTGTTTGTCAACAAGTTCATTGGAGGGAGTGTCTAATGAACCGACGGTTTTTGCTAACTTTTTTTGCCACCGCCACCTTGTTGATGGTGCAATCTCCCCTCTTTGTCAAATCAGCTCACCGTTGCCAGTTGATGCAGCCTTACTCCCAAAAACTCAAGGTGCAGCTCAACTCGCGCCAAGACAAACCTCCTGTTACGGGAAGACCTGATGACCGCAAACCGGCTGGCACTTATGCTAGACCAATGCCTCCATTGCTCTAACTCTGCTAAATTGCCTTTCAGCCATTAAATTACCCGCCTGAGCTGTACAGGCGGGTCTTGGGTAAATATAGTAGTTATTTATAGAATTTAAGGGGTGCTCTGCGAGAGTATGTCTCTCTTTGTTAATTTAATTATCCTCTATCAAGACAGGGTTGTAGCCACTGTTGCATAAAGAGTTGATGAGGTTTGTGTAAAGGGTTGATGAAGCTTAGATATACCCCACGGTTGAGTGTATATTATTTCTCCACAAGAGATTCAGCATTCTCAAGTTGAGAGAGAAGTCCATAAACATCACCTTGTACCCAAAGCTCCGCAATCTTGCCTGCCCTACAGGTAAACAAGGCTGCTCCAGCCCAACAGACACGTTTGCCAGTTGGGGCATAGCCCATGAAATAACCCTGATGTACGCCTTCAAACAACATCTTGGCAAACGCCTTATTTTCTTCGACAATCAATTCCTCCACTGTGCAGCAATAATCATCAAGGGCTGTTGTTACCATCCGTACATAGTCAGCAAATTCTGATAGTCCACGTTTATATTGACCAAGTGAGCCATGAAATACTAGCTCTTTCCTCAGCAGAATAGGAATCTGGCTATTGTCTTGCTTGTTCCAGATATCTTCATAGAAATGGTGGACAAGCTCAACTGGAGTCATGAGGGAATGCTCATCATCGTCTTCACCGAAACTCTGCTCTCCTTTTTTCAATCCTGGCGCATCGCCAGCAACATTCTGACTTACGAAAGACTCAAATGCCTCTAATGATGGTGTTGCAACCGCTTGAATGAGAAGTTTTCCTAGCACCTCAATATCATCTAATTTTTCAATTATCTGTCTCAATTCCTGCGTTACGTCTTCAAAACGAAACTCAAGTATCTGAACAATACTCTCCTTTTTGCCCTTCTCAATTCCTCGGCGTTCAATGCTTGTAATGTAAGGCATTTTCCTCCTCATCGTTTAGGTGCAGATAGGTTCTAATGAGACCAGACAGTAGTCCATCTTTGGGGTCAAATGTGGCAACGTAACTCCTGCTACTCTTCTTTTTCGGCCTCGCTCTCACTCTCAGCAACATTGCGCTCTTCTCCATCAGTGACATTTTGACTGACGACAGATTCAAACTCCTCTAAGGACTGAGTTGTCACTGCCTGAGCAAAAAGTTTTCCGAGTAGCTCAATATCATCTAGCTTCTCAATTATCTGCTTCAATTCCTGTGCTACATCTTCAAACCTAATCTCAAGGAGCTGGAGAATATCCTGCTGCTTGCCCTGCTGTAATCCTTGCTGTAATCCTTTTTCTATTCCTCTGCGTTCAACACTTGTAATGTAAGGCATCTTTTTGTTCTCCTCTAATGTTTGTATCTCTTGCCACAGTCTATCTTCTTCAAATTTTGGTAAAGCAATAAACCAGTCAATCAACCTGAATAATTGAACAATATCCTCTCTCCCGTATCCACGTTCATACAAACTTTTGATCAGGGAAAGTTTATTTGCATATCCAACTCCTACATCGTTTTTGGCAATTTGCGCGGTTCGATGTGCTTGCACTATCGCTGCCAATGGGTTGGGATTTTGTGCCAGCTCATCAATATCATAGTCCAAGAGCTTTACCACGGGAAACTCTAATAGTGCCCGACATCCCCACAGCTCTCGCTTATAATTGTTTGGTCGCCATCCATTTTCCTCATCTCCGAGTACCGCAACGCTCACCACACTTTTGCGATACCGATCAAAAATCCTGTTGTGGTAGATGTATATACGTTCCTGAAAATCGCTTCGGCGTTGCGATTGGATTTCGATGTGCAAGAATACCCACTGTTCTTCTCCACTTTTTCGCCATACTTTTACTAATTTATCAACTTCCCTCTTGCCAGTTTCGCTCTCTCTTTTTATCTTTTGAAGCTCTACATCTAAGAACTCAAATCCTCTCTGCCACTCTATATCTGCTTCTATCAATGGATAGAAAAAACGCAGAAATTCACGAAAATATAATGAAATGCTTTCTTTCCACGGGCTATCATACTCGGTCATTTATTTACTCCTCACATCAAATGCTTACCCTGACTTTATGCCGTTATCTAGCCGCGTTGTTTATTATGTAGCTGCCGCTATGGTTTGACATACCGATTTCTCTTTTGCAGTACAAATATACTATCGCAAGTTGTCACTATAGCAAAAGCCATGCTCTATTTTTCTTCTCAGCTTCAATGCTTGCCAGAGCAGAGAGTGGGTCTCTTGCTCCAGCAAGGTCAAAACGGCTCCCCTAAACGCTCTCCCTTGAACCCATGAACTAGGATGGCTATTCTGACTCTCACGAATGAAGGTGCGAGTAGAAGGCTGCTGCTAATGGTCAGAAAACCATGCGGGGAAAAGGCTTTGTGGTTAATAGCCATAGGTTTTTTTCATCGGCATGACCTGTGATTGCAGGAACTCCCTGTTGAATAGAGGGCACTGCCTTATGACTATTGCACCAAAGACGCTGAAAGAAGCTGATCTAGCTCAGTTCGTGGGAACGAGTTGCTACCACCAGCACTGGATGGGGATTCATTACACAGACGGCGTTCAATATCTGGCGGAGCGCGGGGGAGCTTACTGGCTGATTGATGCGATTGCCTCTTGGCAAACCGATCCACGAGTTAGTCAAGATGCAATGCTTCAGCAGTTCCAGTTTTGGACGCTGACGGTCAATGATAACCGTTCAGCAAGGTTGGTATGCGAGCGGGACGAAGGAAATGTTGCGGTTACACAAGACATTCCCTTCACCGACTTTCCGCTAAAACGGGTAAAACTGTACTTCCAGAATGGTGTTTTACACCTCCCGTCTGAGTACTAGGGCATCACAGCCATGCAGGATAGAGGAGCAAGGTTTCCTTTGCCCTGCATGATTTTCTGACTTGAATAGCAAAACAACTCTTCAGGCATTTTCTACCCCCTTTTCCTAGACTGAAGATGCTGCTCCAACCATTTCACAAATGCTTCACGCTTGAGATTTCCCGCTGCCAACGCCAGCATCACCGCCTCCTGATTATCGACTGAAGCATTAATCTCAAACCCATTGAGTACCAAAAACACCTCCATCGCGGCATGAGCCGTTCGCTTATTGCCATCTACAAACGGATGATTCATGGTTAGGGAGAACCCCAAAGCGGCTGCTTTATCCACCAGCGTGGGATAGAGGTATTCTCCAGCAAACGTCATCTGCGGCTGAGCCACTGCGGACTCCAACGCACCCCTATCTCGAACTCCGGTACTTCCACCCCTTTGCTCAATTACTTGCTCGTGCAATTTCAACACTTCCTCAGTTGAGCGCGGTAGTGGGCTTCTCGATTGAGCCAAAACCCTGCCGTACTGCCTAGAACTCGTTCTAACTTGAGAGCAGTCTCCTCGCCAATTGGTGCTTTGCCGTTGATGAGCTGGCTTATATGTTTTGTCGTGTACCCTAGACGCTCTGCTAATTGAGCCTGTGTCCAGTCGCGCTCCTCTAACAAATCGGCAATCGTATCGCCAGGAGGGGAGACCCAATCTGGAGTAAAGGGGTGTGTTAGTTCAGTCATGATAGTCCCCAAGCATACCTATCGCTTCCTCTTTTGTAATCGGCTTCCAGCGAGGTTTGGTAAGCCGTCCCCGCTCAAAGGAAAAGTCCACACGGTCAAAACTTTCCTCATGATTTGGCTCTTCTGGATAGTGTTCAATCCAGGTGAGTTCTCCAAGTGGAATCTCGTAGTGGCCAGCCACTTGCATTGCTACCTCCTCTGCTGCATTGGTCAAACTCATTCCTGGATTATCTGGAAGCTCTGAAGCTATTACCGTATTGCCATTCACCCTCACCCGACACTTAGCCTCCCCCTGAAACGCCTCTGTGCTAAGGTCTAATGCACTGACCAGGTTATACCGTGTGTGGTAATGGAATGTCTCATCAATCATTTTTGTTTCTCCTGTGACACTTTGCGTCTACTTTTGGTTTCCCCTTCTTTAGCCATAAGCCTCTCCTCCTCAAACTTTGCCACCTGCGCCTCAAGCTGCCTTGCCCTCTCTTGAGCACTTGCAGCCTTTGCCGCCTCCTGGGTTAACCGCTCTGAAAGCTCTTGATTTCTGGCTTCTAGCACCTCAGCATGATGTTGTTCCCTTTCCACTTGATGAACAAGATCACCTGCCCTTGCCTCGGCTATTGCCTTATCCCGCTCCAAGCTGCTAATGCTTACCTCACGCTCTCGTATTAACTCTTGAGTTGACACCAACTGGCTTCCTAGTTTCTCCCGCTCTGCATTAAGGTTCTTTAACTCTTGCTTGGATGCCTCACCCTCCCGCTCAAGGGTTGCTACTCTCTCCTCTGCTTCCCCAAGCTGCTTTGAAAGCTCCCTATTGTGTTCCTCTATAGTGGTATGCCTCTGCTGAGCATCTTTGAGTTGTTTTTCTAACTCCTGAATTTGTCCCTGCCTTGTCTGCAAGTCGTTGTGAAGCTGCTGTTTGTTTGCTTCAAGGGAGGCTATCTTCTTCTGGGCTTCATTAAGCTCTTCCTTAGATGCTGCCACCTGATGAGTTGCTTGCCTTTCCTTTTGCTCTGCTTTCTCTACCAGCGCACTGGAAGCGGAGGCAAGTTCACGGGTTTTCTCCTCAACCAGCTCCCGTACAATGGCTGAAATCTGTATGGCATAATCTTGAGTTGCCCCAACAACTTGTGGGATAGGCTCTTCTTCTGCATACTCATCACCAGCAGCATCTACCTCCTCTCCCTCTTTTACTGTCTCATAGACGGGGCGATACTGCTCAAGCTTTTTGTCTACCTGCTCTTGCTTCTCAAAGGCTTGCCAGAGTTCTGCCCATTTCTTTGCGGTGGTAACTGATCCTATACCACCACACCTCATCCAGAGAGTGCTTGAGTTTACCTCCTCACCCTCTTGTGCAAGCTCCTTGGCGGCTTCAAACGCCATTGCTGCGGAAAGTTTAATTCTTGCCATTACAGTAATTACGATAATAGTAGTAATTTATATTGTATTTAATACGATAATTACGGTATAAATTACTGTAAGTCAAGACAGTGCGAACGCAAGAGAAGTGATGTTATATGGTGTTCGCAGGTAGGGGTAGAGTAAGGTCAAAATAGCTCAACACATTCGATGTAGGTGGTGGGTTTGCCCTATAGTAAAATTAATGCTGTGGTGTTTGTTGCGTTTGTGGTGTTTGTTGTGTTATTATCACTATAAGGTTATTTATAAATAAAAATAATAGAGTCGCTTATGACTATTCAATTTGATTCATCTCGTATTAAAAAAGCGATTGAACCTCTTAAAAATGCCAAGCTTACTAAGCTAACCGCTACACTTGAAGGTGCGAAAACAGAGTTACCTGTACCGCCGGACTTGTTTAATGTCTTACATCAAATCATTCGTGAACTTGAAAAAGGAAAAACACTCGTTGTTTCACCCAAAAAACAATATATGACAACTTCAGAAGCAGCGGAGGTATTAGATATTAGTAGGCAACATCTTTGTGACCTTCTTGATAACGGCAAAATTGCTATTCCTTGTGAACGGCTTGGAAATGGACACCGAAGGCTACGTGTCGAGGATGTTATGGAATTTAGAGAAGCATTAGATAGAAAACGGGCAACTACTCTTGAACAGCTTGCAGAAGAGGCACAAGAATTAGATTTAGGGTATTAGCTTGTGTCAAATAAGAAGATAACAGCGGTTCTTGATGCATGTGTATTACATCCTGCGCCTGTTCGAGATTTATTTATGCAGGTTGCATTACAAAGAATCTTTCGTCCACGATGGACTGCCCGTATTCATGAGGAATGGATACGCTCAGTCTTGGAGAGAAAGCCTCATCTTTCAAGGGAGCGACTACAGCGTACCAGTTTGTTAATGAATGAAAATGTTGTGGGTTGTCTCGTTGAGGATTACGAATCTCATATCGAGAAAATCTTACTTCCCGATCCGAATGATCGGCATGTTGTAGCAGCAGCAATTCAGTCTCAATCGGATGTAATTGTTACCACAAATTTGAAAGACTTTCCGCGAGATGTGTTGAATGAATATGGTTTGAGTGTACAGCATCCAGATGAATTTTTGCTTATGCTCAGAAAAATGTACCCAGATGAATTTGTGATGGCAGTGGGTTTGCAACGGCGTTCATTGAAGAAACCACCAATGAATAGAGACGAATTTCTTAATACCCTTTGGCGTTCAGACCTTAAACGAGTTGTTAAATCACTAGAAGATGAAGATTTTTAGACAAGGAAAATGGCTCGTATTGAAAATTTTTTTGAGGATGAAGAGTAAGGAAGCACCAACGATTATGGATACCAGCACGTCAAAAGAAGATAATGGGCAACGACTACTCGCTGGAAATCTGCAAGAGTTTGCCCGTACCTATAAGGATGAGTTAGAAGATATCCTTATGACTTTGGTTAAGATTACAAGCCGTACTCCTGAACAAATTAAGCCATATCTCAATACTTTACTCGGACAATTGGTAACTAATGAGGATGAAACGATTGTTCCAACTGAACGCAGAAAAGCTTTTATTGAATGGGTAGAAAGCCACCGAGATTTACAGCTTCCTCTGCTCTCTGATGAAGCGATTAGTCGTGAATCGATCTATGGAGAAAGAGGCTGAAACGCAACCTCTACAATAGCTTCAAAGCACAAGCTCATGGATTTAGTTACAATAACCGACCAAGGAACCTCAACTATCATTGAACGCCAAGCCGTCTCAAATGAGCGGCTGATCTCAATGTGGCTGCATGGAAAACCAGACAACACCATCCGCAAGTACACCATCTGGGTTGAGCGGTTTCTTGAGTCGGTGGACTATAAACCTCTTCATCTTGTTACCCTTGAAGAGCTACAGCACTGGCAATCCTCCCTTGAGAGATACTCTCCCAACACTCAACGAAATGCACTGGCAAGCATCAAGTCCCTTTTTACCTTCGGGCATGAGTTGGGGGTGCTGCCCTTTAATGTGGCAAGGATTGTGAAGCCTCCCAAAGCCAAGGATACCTTGGGTGAGCGGATTTTAACTGAGGTTGAAGTCCAGAAGATGATTGCAATGGAGCCTAATCCTCGAAATGAGGCAATCTTGCGGCTTCTCTATTATGGGTGTTTGAGAGTAAGTGAGCTGGTATCCCTTAGCTGGAACGATTTGAGTGAGAGGGGAGAGGAGGGGATAATCACCATCTTTGGCAAAGGTGGTATCACCAGAGTAATGGAGCTGCCAGCTCCCGTCTGGAAGCTCTTGTGCCAGCTTCGCCAAGGGGCGGCAGGTGATGCTCCGGTGTTTCGCTCCAGAAAGCATAGCCATGAGGGGCGGCTTGATCCGTCAAGGGTTAATCGGATTGTAAGGGATGCGGCTGTAAGAGCAGGGATTGGCAAAAACGTCTCGCCGCACTGGTTTCGCCACAGTCATGCCTCCCATTCTCTTGATAGAGGTTGTCCACCGCATCTGGTTAGAGATGGCTTGGGGCACAAGTCGCTCTCAACTACCTCGCGGTATTTGAAGGCACGACCAAAGGATAGTAGCTCACGGTATTTGCCATTGTAGGCAGCTCTCCCTAAGTCGTAGACTTCCTTCTTTTCCGTTCTTATACTACTCAAGTGCGTTACTAATTAGCATTGCTCGATTCACGAATTATTTTCCTTACGCAATGCGGAAGCTGTCAAAATTCCACCCATTAAAATTAAAGCGAACATTGAGGTTGGCTCAGGAATATTAACGCTTTTATCCTCAGTATTGCCGATGCTGGCTTGATTAACTCCTTGGGTATATAAAGCGTTCATTTCTTGTGGAGAAAGTGCCCGATACCAAAGAGCAGCTTCATCATAATCTCCACTATCGAAGTACTCAGAAAGGATACTTACAGGACGAGCATCCTCTAAGAGAGACCAATTAAAGCTTTGGGCTGAGATAGAAGTGATGCCAGGTATTATACGAGAATCACCTAATGGTAAACCATCAAAGTAAAACGTCAGACTACCGTTATCAAAAACAAACCCAGCCTGATGCCATATTTCATCCCGAAATGGAATTGCTTCTGAAGAAAATACAGAAGTTCCTTTTGTTACGAAGCGGAGACGTCTACCTGCATTTGAGAGAAGATCAAAAACAACTTCATCTTCTTGAGCTACTCCAGTACCGTTATAGCTTGAAAGTAATCTTGCCGCACTTGTAGAACTTCCGTCTCTACCGTTATCGCCTCGATCATTGTAAAAAATGCTGAAGGAGAACTCAGAAATCGACTCCGATAAACGAGTATTACTGTTTATACTTGAAAATCCTGAACCTGTTGGTGCTTGAAGATGTTGATTAGATATTCTCTCAATTGGGTCAACTGCATCTACGACAACGTTAGATGTCTTTGTAGCATCTGAGCCTCGAAGCGCTTGTATCGTGTCATTTTGTACCGTCTCGAAATCATAGGCAAAAACTGCATCATCAATTACTAAATTTTCGGCTTGAGAGAAAGTAGCTGCAACTGCTTTACTGCATGGCAGCAGAATGGAAAGAGTTGAAATAGCTACAGCTAAGGTTTTTCTAGTAATTTTTATCATCTAATCCTCACAAGTACTTATTTACGGAATCTTTCTTGAGCATGGGTTGTTGTCAGAAATGTACTTGCTAAAACAGCACTACTCAATACAGTAAAAAGTCTTCTTGTGCCATTCATATTTTTCTTGGTTTGTAGGAATTTAAAAGGAGGCGGTAGCGCATAAATCCCTGGAATGGTCTTTCCCTGGATTATAAAGTAAATAATTGTAAAGTTGGTATAAGTCTGCTTAAAAATTCTATGAAGACGGATATTTAAATTTTTCTATTTTGCAGAGTTGGAAGATAGTAACAACTTGCTGAATAGTATGGAGACCAGAGGGTTTTAAGCTCAATCCCTTGGTGTTGGTTGATTATGTGCAAACCTCTGATGGGGTAATCGGACAGTCAAGTTATGGAGAATGGTCTAAGGAGCTACAATCTATCCTCAACACAGCAGACATAGCTCAAGTCTTTACTCAAGAAGAGGTAGAGGAACTACATTGTAAAGCTAAGGCATGGAGGTAGAAGCACTCTCAAAGTGAAGCTATTGCTTCCTTCATTGAATCTTCACAAAAAAAACAAATACTTCATTCAAAATTTACAGAAAATATTCTTTCAAAGATGTTTAATAAAAAATAGCCAATAAGAGACTGTTTACAAAGAAATGTAAAGGGCGCAAAACTCAGTAATGCTGTCATTGAAAGTATGGTTCGTCTGATGCTAAAACAACTCTTAGCCTCTCAATTTAGCTCTTAACAATTGTTTACAAACAGCCTCTAAGTGCTATGGCATTTTCGATGGTTAAGGAAAGTATTTATGAAACGCGATTGGTTAGCAGGGGTAATCGTCTTAGGAACTGTAGCTGCAACAACACCCTCGGTTGCGACGACTATTGATTTTAATGAACCTTTTCCTGCCCCTTTTACTTTTGCTTGTACTGAACTAACAAATGGTGACGTTATACCTTGTTATGTTGAAGATGGTATGACATTCAAACCTCTTGTATATAATCATTATCACCTTAGTCCAGAAAATCCTGATGATATTTCATTTCCTATTCCAGATGATACACCTAGATTGCTAAATCCTCATGCTGGAGATGCAGAAATTAGAATGACTTACGATCCTGAGGGAGATGGTGTACTAAATCCCTTTGATTTATTAAGCCTAGATTTAAAAGGTTCTGTTAGCTTGAGGATAGGTAACATTATTTCGTCCATTCCCTCTTTCAACCAATTGTCGCCTGGAAATTCCACAAACTCATCGTTTTTAGACCCAACAGGAGAAGATAACTTTGAAATAGAGAAACCTATTATTGCGGCTACCCTCTCTTCTCCTCAGTCCATTTCAACTCAAATTTTATCTAAAAATCAAAATTTGACAAATTTACTATTTGTGGATCTAGTCGCTAAAGATGTATTTTCAATCGATAATATAAATTTTCAACCGACTAAGATTACCTCAACCAAGTCAGTCCCCGAACCTACCTCTATTCTGGGAACGCTAACCGCCATAGGAATAGGGGTAGCAATGAACAAGAAAAAAATAGCAAAAGAAGAAGTTGACAAGGCTTAGAACTCCAGCCATTTAGGACTAGTGTGGCATCTCTAGCATTACTCCAAGGTAAAGAAGCCTAACTCAAATAGCCAAACTTCTCAAGAGATGCATCCGAACAACATACCAAGTTCCACCCCTCGCTTGTACTTCGCTGAAACTGAGGTTTGCCGAGGGGGATTTTTGCGTGATAGAAAACACTCTCATTCAATGTGTTCAACCGTGTAGCCATACAAAGAGCAGAGATGCTCGGCAATCTGTTTGCGATGACATTCAGAGACTCTCTTTTCTGCACACATGAGACAAAAAGGTGTGGGAATGCCGTCCAATCTGGCTACCAAAAGGTCTTTTGTCTGCTCCAGAAGTGTGGCGTAGCGTTCACGCCAATCACAGTAGTCCATGAACACATTTCCCAACTCCACCAGCGAGTAATACTCAATTCCACCTGTGGACAAAAGCCGCTCAATACCCTTCTCTGCTGATTTTGCCTTAACAAAAGAACCCATGTGTGCCTTATCAGGACGTAATCTTACATCAACAATTGCTTTTACGCTGTTGTCAGAAAGTAATTGCAGAAGCTCCTCTGGCTTTCTGCCACCGTAGCCGATAGTAAAAAACTTATTCATGGCTAATCCTCCTTTTAGTGTTGACAAAAATCTCTTGTTGTTGTATCAACAATTAGAGTCAATAAAAGTACTCGCCCAAAGACTTGCAAGGGAGCAAAGCCCTTATGCACAAGAGGCTTTGGGGGAAGAGTTAGACAACAGCCTAACCGAGCTTATCGTGATGGTTGGCGATCTCAAAAGCAGCAAGACTCGCTCAGGGTCATAGGGTGGAGTTTGTCTACCGCTGAATATCGACTTGACGAGTTGGTACTGACTTTTGCAATGTTTGAACGAAACGCAGAAAATTCTGGCAGTCGCTCTTACTCACCTGGCTGCGTTCAAGCTGTCCATTTTTCATCTCTAAAATTTTGGTTGGAGTCTTCCCTCCCTGATGTTTGACTACAGAGAGAGCATCTGGTGTTTTGGTCAGCTCATAGACACTACCCTTAAAATGTCGAGTACCACCAGCCGTTTGTTTCCCTACAGTTTTCAAAATCACTGACGCTGCCTGGGCTATCGCCTCCCCCCTCTCTTGAAACTGTTGGTACTGCTCCAAGTCTTGCTCCATTGCTGTAATCGACTTGGCTGAGAGCTGAAGCTGCTGCCCTTGTGCAACGCTAGCTTTCGCATCAAGCCCTATCTGGCGAATACTGCTTAACTTCTCCTGCCCTAACTCCATATCACGAGCTGCGCGATACCAGTTTCTAAGCTTCTCTAAGGAAACGTTTTCAGTCTTCTGATTATCATGAGCACCAGCATAATAGTCTCCGGTAGCAGGGGCTACACGATCTAACTGCTGCTGCATGATAACTGTGGAGTCTACTACCTCTAATGGGAGTTTACGCTGTGTACTCTCAGAAGGCAAGGGTGAAGAGGGTAGCTTCTGTGTTGGCTCTGGTGCTGGTTCTTCTACCTTCTGCAACTCTGGCAGTTCAATGCCAAGCTGAGAGCGCACCTGTGCTTGGTCTTCAAACGCTGCAAGCCTCCATTGATTATCATAAATTACTTTGAGAACAGGCTCTAACCTATCTGCTGGAATAGCACACTCCATCCGTTTGTCAACTGAGACAAAATCACTTTCAACTGCTGTCAGCAAGTCAGAGTCAAGAAAGTACTTACCCCCAACCGCCTTGGCTTTTGGAGTTTGCAGCACATACTCATCTCCTCTACCTCTTGATTTTACGGTAAGCAGACGATCCAATGTTTGCAGTTGTCCATAGCCATACCCTGAGCGCAGCACCTTTGCTGCCTCCTCCACCGAGCGCATCTGTACGGGCTGTACCTCCAGAGCTTTCCCAATATCAAAGTCTTGCTTGGTCAGAAGTCCAGTGCGTGTATTTCCGTAGCAGTCGGTATAATTGATAACCTGAGTATTGGGAAACTTCCCAAAGGCTCGAAGGAGATTGCCTGTAAAAATCTGCCGCTCCTCACGAGCGCGTCCACGGTGCTTGTCAAAGAGGCTGTAGGCAAGCTCTGCATCATTAAATGGAGTAACTGTAATTGCGTTCTCACCACTTGTATTAAGCTGTGAGAGGGGTACTGTAATCTCCCGTGCCCCATCAGCTAGCAGAAATTGCATCTTCCATGAAGAAGGAGCTGCCGGATTTCCCTTCTCATTGCCGATGCGCCGCACCCGATTAACCACACCAAAGAGTGTCTGGTCGCTTCTGTTGGTTCTAAGCCTAACGGTTGTACCCACTGGAAACTCTGTCAATGCTTGTCTAACAAAGGGAAGCTGATACTCAAGGTTGCGAATAGCTCGTTCAAAGGCTGCGGGCTTTACGGTTGCCTCAAGATGGGCTTTATACTGCTCTACCTGCTCAGAAAGCTCTGAAAGCAGCGTGTCCGTCTGTTCTTGTCCTAAATTCTCAAGCTCCCCAAAATCATAATCTTTTGGCAATCGCTTAAGAGCAGATAAGTCAAGATTTTGCCTCACTTTGTTTACCGCTTCAAGCGTTGTATAAGGCTTTCGCTGTGTTTTGGCATCAACTACCTCCAAATACACAGCACCCGTAAAAGGAGAGGTGCTGCCAGGGTCGGCAGGTTCAACCTTCATTTTGGCAACTGTTTGAGCATCCAAATCAAGCGATTGTGCCTCCAGGATGGACTCACCCAAGGCTGTCTGCTGTGCTACCAGGTCACGGTATTCATGTTCAATTAGGTCATAGATATGCTCCTGTTCTGCAAGGGGTAGCAGTGGCAGTCGTCCCGTGACCTTGCGAACTGCATCTTCTGTTTCAAGCCCCTCATCCGCTTTTTTCAAGGGGAAACCAAGTTGCTCATGAACGGTGGGATAGGCTGTCATGAGATCCGCTACAACCTGATTGCCATACTGGTTAAAAAAGTCAGGAATCTCTTCCAGTGATGCGCCACTGCTGCGAGCGGCTGTGGTGTTGGCATTAAGAGATGCCATCTTCTTTGCCAGCACTGCACTTGGTCTCTTCTCAGCAGGAATATCGGCTACCAGCAAAGAGAATGCTGGAGGTACAACCTGTCCGGTTCTGTGAACCCTGCCTAATGTTTGCATGAACAGATTGATATCAAGCTCTGGTTGTGTGATCATCATGTGCCTGCGCCGCTGGTCAGTAAATTTCTCTGAGGCATGAAGTGAAATTCCTGTCGAGCCAGAGCGGTTGAGGATAATGGCATCTACCTTGCCGCTGTTAAAATCAGCTACATACTTTACTGCTGCTGTTTTGCTGCGTTCACTACCAGAGCGTTTCTGGTACTGTGCCCTGCCGTCAGCATTATACTCAACAGTATGCTCACGTCCGGTAATCTCCCGCACCTGATACCCTTTCTCAGCAAGCCGCTGTGTTATGTAGTCAATCGGGCTTATCGGAATACCGCTCAAGTCTGTATCATCAATAAGCTCCAAGATAGCATTGTACTCAGCCACACCCTCAGCACCCAATTCTTCATCACTCAAACGGCGACGCTCTTTTTTGCCATAGGGACTGCCAACCATGATCTCCCGTGAGCGTTCCAGGTAACGTCTGAGCAGATCGCCAAAATCAGCATCAATGACATCACCAGGTTGTAGCTCCTGCTGCTCGGCATACTCACCGATAAAACTACCCATTGTGTTTGAGAGGGCAATGACAGGTTTTTCATCTTTACCTAACGCTTCAAGTGCTTTGTTTACGGTGGCTTCAGCTTTGAGGCTCAAAAGCATCTGACCAACCAAATTGTGCATGACAGAGGTGAAATTGGTGCTGCTCACCCCTGCTTTGCCTACAGCACTATCGCTTGACACAGCTTTGGCTTCAGCCTTAAGCTCCTTGTCCAGCTTCTTGATACCTCTTTGTTTATGCTTATCAAAATCGGTAATGCGGCGCATAATAAGTGAGATATTCTCTGCACTCTCCTTATTTACTGGCACAACATCAGAGGTAAAAGAGGTTCCCTCAAAGGAGCGTTCACGGCGGGTATACTGCCCGTCATGGGTAAGTGTGGTAGCAAGTGCCTGTTGCATGGGGATACCACCTCGTTGTACCAGCTCAGATAAATCACTCATGTTTGGCAATGCTGAGCGCATATTTGTCCGGTGGTACAAATCCATCACATCAGGACGTTTAGCATAGGTGGCTGAACTGTAGAGAACCCCAGAAGCTAGCTGAGTGAGTTCACGGGCAAAGTCAGCGCGATTGGGTGCAGCCAATGCTTTGCGCTTTTGGTTGGCATCACCACCTGCCTCATGGCTTTCATCCAGGATAATAATAGAATCTGGAGCAAACGTTCGCAAAAACTCACGCCGTGGGGTCTCTCTGCCCTTGACCGTTTGCATCTGCGAGTAGGTGGTAAAAATCCCGTCATACGAGTCAAGACTACCGTTTTTTTGCATCTCATCCATCTTGCGCTGATGGCTTTTGGCTGAGGTCTTTAGCATCCGACCATCAGGCAGTGGAATTGCTTTTAGGTCTTGATTGGTTACAAATGCCTCAAAATCTGGCATATTAATATCACCAAGGTCTCGAATCATATCTGCATAGAGTGCAGGGTCTTTGGTGACAAAGATAGGGGTTTTGCCAGAGAGTTTGGCATATCGGATAATGCCTGCACCTACCCGACCTTTGCCGATTCCTGTCTGGTCACCGATTACAAAGCCGCTTTTCTGTTCGATATTTGCGATCGCAAGAGCTAGGGCATCGACCTGTTCAGCACTAAAATATTGGTGGAGCCTTTGGCTGTTTCCATACTGCAAGCGGTCTGCCACATACTCATCAACTGCCCCTACCCTCTGCTCCAACTTATCAAGTGCCTGGTCAATGGCAGTCTGCATATTAACAGGTACAAGAGAGCCTACCGACTGACCTTTGCTGTGGGGAATGTAGGCAACCTGGCTTGATGCTGCTGCTACATCCAGTCCTCCCGCAGATGGACTGTCAGACTGCTTAACCACTCCTCCAGCGTTGGCTCTGCTATCTCCTTGCTGCTCTTGAACATCCATAACAGTGACTCCTTCTCCTCCTCGTCTGTGGTCACGTTCACGGGAAACTCGACTCCGAGCAACCCCAATTTCTCCTGAATTATGCCGTTGTGAAACACTATCGCCTCTGCCCATGCCTGCCGCCATTCGGGAATTGGCATGGTCTCCCCTGTCTCGTTGTCCGTCATTGATGGGGTTGATTGAGATGGGGTCAACTCGCTTATTGTCCGGTCTAATCTCTGCTCCACTTCCTTCTGAGATTCTTCCGAGTTCTCCATCCACTGCTCTATCAGCCAGTCCAGCCGATGTGCTAGATAATTCAGATACAACTCCTGGCTCTCTATCATTGTCTCGTCCTCTGGCACTAATACTGCCAGCAGACGTGCCTCCTCTTGTGGTGTCCAGACGTTTGGATTGGGATAGTAAAAACTCATTGAAAAATCCCCCTAAGGAGTCAAATGATTTATAGATGCGAGGGACTGCTACCGCAGGTAAAGAGCGATGGGATTTACCGCGCCCTTCAATCACAATTACATCAATTGGAAATCCTGCTCCCTGCTTACGATACAAGTTCCCTGAAATGGTAAAATGCTCGGTGACATTATAGTTTTTGTACAGCGTGTGGTAAAAACTTCTATTTTGCCGAGAGTTGTAACGGTTTGAGCGTTCCTCTTCCTCTATTCCTCGACTGCTACCAACAACCAGCACTGCCTTCCCGTCGGGCTTCATGGCTTTCAGCGCATTAAGGGCAATGGCATGGTCTATCTGAGTTGTACGGTAATAATCATTTGCAAACTGCTTTGCTCTTCCATCACCTTCTTTCACACTGCCAAACGGAGGGTTCATTACCACCACATCATGCAGGGTGTCCGGCACATAGGTGGTTGCATCCTGTTCTGTGACAGAGAAGCCTTGTGCTCTCAGTGCTGCTGCGCGGTCGGGATTTAGTTCATTGACGGTGGCTTTCTCTGGGTTTGTTCCAATAAGCAGAGAGCCGTTTCCAGCACTCGGCTCGTAGACCAAACTGTTTTCATTGATGCCAGCTAAGGTAGTAGCAAGGTAGGCTATGGGAGTGGGGGTGCTGTAGGCTTGTTGAGATACACTGGTTGAGGTGCGAACATTTAAGGCTGGTTGTTGTTCATAGAGTTTTACGAGACGCTCGTATGTTTGTTGGGGAGTTGAGGAATCCTCAATTAACTTTCTTGCCGCACGAACTACCCCTGCCTCAATCGCCTCATCAACTTGTTTGGCAAGTGGTGTCCCTGAAACAACACGCTCTCTAAGGAACACCTCTGCACTCTTTCGAGCATCAATGATGGAATTAAACGGCTGGTTGTTTGTAAAAACACTTGTGAAAAGTTTGTCTGAAAAATATTCAACCAGCTCCTCTTTAGTTGAGGTTATCATAGATTACAGGTTCTTTGATTGTCTGAGGAATAGGTAAGCGATTGACGGTCATAAGGTTTAGCTTGGGGAACAGTTCAAGGACTAATTCTTCATCCCAAAATTGTTGAATTACCTCTGGCGTGTAGTACTTTGTAAATCCGGCAATCATGAAGGTGTCAACTCCATCTTCGATGCGATGAACTTCTACTCCATCAAAGACAATTGAGATAGTTCGAGGATGATTCTCTGTGACAATAAATGGTTGGCGGGATATTTGATTCGTTGCTGACATACTGCGTCTTTCGTTACAGTTATTGTAATCGTTTTAAGGAAGAAGAGAAAGAGTTATGAGATGCTTGGTTGATTTTTTTTTATAACTATCAACTTGGTAATGAAAAGATTGGTTTGGCCAGCACCCTGATAAAATGACAAAGCAAATTAACGCTGCATCTGCTGAATTTTGGTGTTTGAAACCGACTGAATCTGTTTCAACTCACGGCTTAACTCTTTTGCCACAAAGATAAAATGCCGCACATCTTGAGAGGTGAGTTTTGAGGTGAGCTTACCGTTGTTGAGGCTAAGAATCTCTCCCCTATCTTTGGTTTCGATTGTCAACCCCTGCGGTGATTGTTCAATTCGATATTGACTCCCCTCAAGCACCCGTTTGCCGCTACGATCTGCTACACTGCCGCTAACGTCCAGCAGCCGTCGTGCGACATCAACCACAGCCAGTCCTTTGAGGTCTTCGGTTAATTTCAAGTCTCCTGCTGGTGTGAGGTTTCCCAACTGTTTTGAGCGAATCAAGGGATCTTTGGAAAAACGACTCAGACCAAACTGTTTAATCCGCTGGCGAACCTGCAAAAAATCCTGTTCCTGCTGAGGGGTAAGATAGTAGCCTCTTACCTTTGGCAATCCCATCGCACGAGTTTGGAGAAACAACAGCTCTCGCCCTTCATGGTCATGCACCATGACCATGTTGCCTTGCCCTTTCAGGATATAGCCTTCGGTCTGGTGAACAAATTGTTTTCCCTCACGATTACCGTATTTTTGGAGCAGGTCGATTGCCACATCTGCTACCTGCTGGCGGCGAACTGTAGTAAAACGCTCTGCTACTGCTGCCGATAGCCGTTGCGTAAGCGGCATCTTCATCCATTTCTCTCTCTTTGCCGGAGCAGTCAGCCAACTGGTATTCTCCAACCGCTCCAAGATGGAGGGAGGTTGCTCCCGAACACGCTGCACCTGGAAGGTAAGGGGTTCTTGGATAGTAACTGGCACAGCACCCCCTGCTTGTGGAATAGGGTAAAGTCCATTACCATTGTTTCCATTGAGAGCAGGTTGGGTGGTAAGCAAGCTCTCAAGGTCATTCTGTCTTTGTTGAGCTTCTCCCTGCAACTCATTGACTGTGACAACTCCCTTTTCGAGAGCAAAAACCTGGCGATTGCCAATCATGATACTGGCAGACGGCTCCTCTTCACTGACCTTTTCACCTGGCGAGTGTTTGAGGGCATTACTCAAAAAATCAACCTCTCCCAAGCTCAGAGTATTGGCATAGGCTCCATGAGCATCCTCTTGATAGACCACTTCATCGCCCAATGTAATCTCAATGGGCTTGGCTTGTGAGGTTGCTCCATTGGTCTTAGCCTCACCGTTTTGAGTGCGTTCCTTGTCTAACGTTCGTACTGTCTCTAATAACGTAAACAGAGAAGCCGTCATTGACTGCACTGCCTCTTGGGTTGCTTGATTTCCTGCTTGCTCTAATTCCTTTTGTGGGTCTTTGGGGGAAAACATTTACATCGACTCCTTTAACTATTGGGTTAAAAAAAAATGGCTTAGGATCTTTCAATTTGGAGTTAGGAGTTCATAGTGGCTTGGAGGTTTAAGTTCACCACCTTTTTTTAGGGCTAACTATGAACTCGTATAAACTCCAAATTGAAAGCTAACTTACAGAAGCCTCTCTAGTTTGCTGGCAGACTCTTCAAGTTCATTTGCTACACTGTCACCTCCTTCATCCGACTCAGGCATTGGCAAAAGCTCTTCTGCTAACTGGCTTCGCTGCTCTAAGTCGGAGTCAGTTGGTACTGTCTGTGGGCTTTGCTCAATTAAACGCTGGCGAACTTTATCCCAGAGTTTTTTGCTGGTAGATGCTTTTCTGATTTCTGATGGAGGAATGTGAATTTTTTGGCGAATCGGAATGTAGGACTCATCCCTGCTCTCAAAGTGCGGATTCAACAAAATACACTCACCCGTTTTAAGCTTCAAAAACTGGCTGGACTCAAACAGCTTGCGAACCTGGCGTTGTTCTGAGACATTTCTACTGTTGCCACCTTTGCTATAATTTTGTGACCTCTGTTTATAGACAATCTCTTCTTGTCCTAAGGAATTAGAAAATGTTTCTGCTGAGGCATTTTCTTGGGGATTAAACAGGAATTTAGTCCCGCTGGCTCCAAAGATTGCACGAGCTAAATCATGTCCGTAAGCACTCTCCAATTGACCTAGATTTTGAAAACCAAGGATGGTGACAAGCCCATCTTCTCTGGACTCATTTATCCAGTTAACCAGATTTGGTAAGTACAGAGTGGGAAGCTCATCAAGAGCCAACACCAATGGGTCACGCCGCTTACGTGAGACGTTTCTGGTTACAATCATGTGCAGGATTGCTGCAAGCAGAGGGGATACTACATCACGGCGTTCTCTATCCATGCCAAACACAATCAGTTTTTTGCCTTGGATATCCAACGGTATGGTGGTCTTTCCACAGAAGGCACTTATTACCTGCTGCTTCATAAAACGTGCGAACAAATTGTTAGCTGTACCGACAATACTGGCAGCAGTTTTCTCGGAATCTTTTACCGACACAAATTGGTCAAAACTTTTCTTAATCCACTGATTCATGTCTTTTGAGGAAGCCACTCTCTCCGCTAATCCTGGACGGCTTAACACCGATTGCGCCATCATCAAGTCGGGATGTTTTGTTGACTTGGCATAGGCAAGAACCGCCTCAATTAGCTGGTCTCCGGCAGGGGTAAAGAACGGATCATCTTTTTTTTGGCTTGCAAGCTGGAAGTTCTTATTGAGCACTACCGCAAGCTGCCGTGCTGAATCGGTGTCGGTTTCGTCGCGTAAGAAATCAAGTGGGTTAATGACTCCTGATTCAGAAAATCCAGGGGCAAGGATATAGACTTCGTAGCCTAAACTTATGGCATAGGGAATAATTCTCGATGTCTGGGTTGGGTATTTGAAATCGTAGATAATGGTGGAAAAGCCTTGCTCAAGTGATGAGCGAATCATGGGGTCAATCACGGAGTAGGTTTTCCCTGATCCTGGTGCGCCACTTACCGCAGTACCCCGCTGTGCATCTGGCAGGTAAAGCGTTCTTGTATCTGAGGCATCTGAGGGTGTATTGATGTAAAGAGAGACTTGATTGTGTAGCCTCGCCTTCATCTGTTTTATGGCAACTTTATGAGCTGCTCTTTTCTCTTTTTTACCTCCAAAATGGGCTGTGGCTAGCTTTTTCTTATTCCCTAGCCCTCCTTGTAACAGATGTACAATACCGAGTACACCGAGACAACCAAGAAGCACTAAACCATTGAGGGAGAGTAAAGAGTTTTCTAACTGCTCAATGAACGGAGAAATATCTGGTGTTGGTGGTTGGGTAGTCTCAGAAATCCTAGACATAGGAGATGAAAGGGGTGAATGGACGTAAAGAGGGTAATTCTTGAGGAATCAAGAAAAGGTTTACAGCACAATAAACCCTTCTTCCTCTACAGGAAACCAAGGAAATGGACCAATGAAATAAGGCGTACAGCCTAAAAAACCTTTACAGAAACGAAAAAAGAGAGCTTGTTCTGCTGTTCCAGAGGCTTCATCGGTTTCCCAAATAACCACTTTGAACTCATCACCATAGGGGTGTCTGCCTGTTGGTTCTTTGCCACCATTTACTACTGCCAAAACACCAAAACCGCCTTGCACTTCTTGATACTTGCCAGAGATCCACTGCATCCCTAAAAACGGTTGTCCTAGCTCAATATGAGCGCACTCCCGCTCACAAGGAACATTGAAACCTTCCTGGTAACTCCCACTCACTGTCCAGTTACGGTCATTCTCCGCTGTACCAAAGACAATATCGACCAAAGAGATTGCAGGAGTCGTGTTATTACTCATGCGGAATAACGTTCCCAAAGAAATGGTGTTAAGTCCTGGAACTTGGCTTATAGTTGAACGTTGCCAGTTGTTAAAATACCCAAAGGGTGTGGTTTCAAGTCCTGGAAGCTCAAACAGTGAATAGCGGCTTAAGTCAACTTGATTAAGTGGCAGGGCTGATAATGACTGGTCGCCTAAGATATCTGCAATCAGGTTATCTGCTGAAAAGCCCACACCATAGAGACTCAAGAGGTCAGCAATGGGAGCAATGTCTGCTATGCGATAATGGGAAAGCTCTGGTATGGCATTTACGAGCTCACCAATGGTCTGCCAGGAAAGAAGCGCCATATCGGAGAGCCTAAGCCTGGTTGTATCAATGCCTGTAAGCTGTTCAATGTAGCGCAATGAATACCTCTCAAAACCAAAGCTCTGAGCAAAATCTCCCAACTGCATAATGTGGTCGGCTGTCTGTCCGGCATACCAGCTTCGAGAAGGATCGTAGCCTAAAGCATTTACAATTTCAGGGGGAGCATGAAATGAGCCTGATTGTTGAGCTGGTAAACTACGAAAGGTGATGCGGCTTAGATCAGGGATAGAGGCAGAAACTTGACTCAAAACTGGCTTAGGAAAAAAGCTCTCAACCGCCAATGTTGCAGAAAGGACGCTGCTAAGAAGGAAATTATTGAGGTACATTTATCTGTTCTCCAATGGGTGAATTGATGGCAGATACACCCTTGAAGCTGCTAATTTCTTCTTAATTGCCTGAAATTTCAATGCTGTGATACTCAGGCTCTCCCGTTCCGCGTTCAATGCGGAAGCTGTAGAGATTCTGCGCTCCGGTAGCAGTTTCGGTAATTACCGTAAGCAAAGAGCTGTTGGCAGAAGGAATGTTGGGTACTTTGACACCCTCAATGAGCCGCAGGTGAACCACTGACGGACTACCAGAGGTACAACTTTGAGCATCTGCTGCACACAAAGGCTGGTCAAAGTCCACCGTGACCATTGATGGGTCATCAAGCCATGCACGAATGATGGTCTCTCCTGTTGGAATAAAGCTGATATTTGTGCCTGAACCTGCCCAAACCTTTACCACCGATGGCTCTGAGTGGACTGTGGGGTTAGGAGATTGAACACCTCCCCGCTGCTGCACTGGAGCATTATTTACAGATGCAGGTGGCAGCGGTGTTTTAGGAATTTCCGACTCTGGAGGTGACTCATTGCTTACAGGCACAGCCACAGGCGTGGTTGTAGATGGAGAGAAGTATCCTTCCTCATCAACCCCAGGCGGAAAAAAATTGGGAGTTGTCTCAGGCTGTGGTGGCTGCTTTTTGGCTGAATTTTCGCTTGGCTCAAGAGATACAGTACCCTGTACTGTCACTTGAACTGCTGTGCCTTGTGCCAGATGCCAGGTAACAGGGCGGTTTTGAAGCTCTTCTTTTGCTGCCTTGTTTCTTTCTTCAAGGGTGTCAAACGCCTCATTCAATGCCCCATCCAAAAACTGTCCAAAAACATCACTCTTGCCGTTTCCACCAGGGGGGATAAGGCTTCCAACACCATCGCTACCACGGGTAATCTCGCCTACTCCAGAAATCAAGGCTCCCTCTGCATCAAGACGGGCTAAATCTGAGCCAATGTCCCCTCCTTGGCGTTTGGCGACTAAAGGAGTGCCAGAGGTAGCATTTAATACAAGAGCATCAGAGGGAAGGGATTCCCGTTCACCACCCCTTACTACTGCCACAATTTTTGCATCTACCATGCCGCCATTGTTAACACCTCCAATTTCTGCAACCAGCTTTGTGCCAGCAGAAAGCCCCTCTGTGCCTTCTGTTGCAGGAAGTGTCTCTGTAAGCCTTACCACAAACTGCTTTGGGCTTTCCTCATCTGATGAAACCCAAGCTGTCTCAACCACAGCCTTAGCACTGGAGCCAATAGCCAATGTGGTAGGAGGTGGCTGCTGCTCAGACTCAAGCTTTACAACAGGTTCTTTAGGAGTGAGACGCTGCTCATTGGGTGTTCCCTGGTCTGGGACACCAGCTACTTGTTTTGGTACAGAATCAAGGGCAGCGGGAGAGGTGGGTAAAGCTGGAGATGGTTTTTTATCTCCTGTTCCTCCTTGCCCGTGGCTGCCTGCGGCTCGTGCTTTGGCAATCAGCTCACTTGGATCGCTGGATTCCACAGGCGACGACTCTGGTGGTGCGATAGGTAATTGCTGTAACACACGGCGCGGCTGCGGGGCTGGCAGCGACTTTACAGGTTGTGAATTTACCACGGGGCGCGACACCGAATGGGGAACCTGCGGCACAGGAGGGCTAACCTGACGCTGTGGTGGATGTACCACGGGAAGCGGTTGTGGGATAGGTTGAGGCTTAGCTTGAGGTTTTTCTTGTTGTGGCTGTGATTTTTGCTCTGGTTTACTTGCAGGCTTGGTTGCCGCTTTGGGCTTACTGGATGCCTCAGAACTCTCCTGCGGCTGTTCTGTAAGCTCCTCTTGCTTTTTTAACAACAGCTCCTTTTGCAGCTTATCGTTTTGAGCTTTAAGTTCGGCTAGCTTCTCGGCTGTTTTTCCTGATGACTCAGAGGTCGAAGGTGTTTCTGGCTGCTGTGCTACTGGAGATGGGCGAAATGCACCAAAGAGAACGGCTACAAGCGATAAGATACCTCCAATTACAACACCAACTACGCCTACCCTCACAACAGGATTACTCGACCAACCAGAGGGTGTTTCAAATGATTGCACATCATCGCTATTTAACAGTCCTGAGTTGGTAGATGATGTCGATTCTTCTTCCACATCAAATCCTGCTAATTCGTTGAAATTCTGCTGACTCATGAGTTTCGTTTTTTACTCCTTTAATTCATCCATTTGATAGATTTCAAGTCCTGATTTACGCACAGAGTAAACTGTTCGCTCTAAGGGGGTCTCCCCTCCAGGAACCCAAGGGGCTGTGAGACTTTGGACATACACTTTCTTGTTGAATGGAACGACTTTTACCGTAGATGAACCCCTCATCAGGCGATGCTTCCCAACCACATGAACCTCCCAACTGCTGCCAGGGGCTAACTCTTTGGGAATTGAGACATGATCTATGGTCAAAATGGCTTGAGTGCCACCGCCAAAGACTCCTTGAGGGACAATTTCGGATATCTTTTTTAGAAGGGGTTGTCTTAACTCCTCTGAGCAGCCGTAGCTTGCATAAAGAGCTGCTGTTGGAACCTTTATCCGCTCTCCTTCAAGCTCAATTTCTTGTCCCTTGTCTGAAATCTTCTTGCCATCAGCTCCGGCAATCTCGCCTGACCAGTTAAACATCAAGTAGAGTGTTTTGCTGACAAACAAGCGGATGGTTTCAGGCGTCCTAGCATCGGCATCAACGGCTTTGAGTGCCACAACCTCCCCTGATGTCATCTGCACATAGGCAAGCTGTTTTTTTGAGAGCCTATGAACAGACAACCATTGCCCCAGGAGGCAGAGAATAATCAAGCCTTGTGAGGCTAAGATAACCAACAACAAAAGCGGCATACCAATTTTATGCCGCTTATCGATTAGTGAATTTTTCATGAGTTACAAAATGTGTGGAGATAGCTACTTTTTGGGAGCAACGCTTTTTGAGCTTCTGGCAAAGGATGTCGTAACTTTTGTCACCACTAAATTTGTCAGTCCGCTGCTAACCGATGAGAGAGCAACAAACATGGCAAATCCACTTCCTCCGGCAACAACCAACGCTAAAACCGGAGCAAAAAGCCCTAAGAAAACTGGCAAAACAAGTGAGGATAAACTCTCACCTGCCGTTACATCAACGGTGGCAACAAGACCTGCAACAAGATTGAAGCCAAGCTTTGCCATCCCCAAAGCAAAAAATCCCGAAACCCATGAAATAATTGGCTTGGAAGAGGTGGGGAGAATTGATGCACCAACAGCGATGGGGGCAATCATGGCTTGAAGAATTAAGGCTATTTCAAGAAGCCATTGAAATGCTGAAGAAAAAGCGCCAAACAATAATGCCAAAACTCCCACTATTGCTGGACGGATAAAACTTGCCAAAGCACCGCTGCTAACTGTCTCAATCTCTTGTCTTAAGTAAGCAGTAAATCTCTCCCAATAACTTGAGTTTTCACTGCCATTTATCTCTTGAACCCGACGAATATATTCCTCAAACTGCCGCTCTTTTTGCTCCAAACACTTTTGCTGAGCTTCAGGGGTAGCTTGTGTTCGACATTGTTCTTTAATAATGGCAAGAACCTCGGCAGAACTTTTCTGGACAGCAGCCTGTTTGTAGGCTTCTCTCAGCGTTAAATCATTTGCTGTCTGGCTTAACACCATCTGGTTGGTTTCGTTAATGACGGCTCTTAGCCCTAGCGTTGTCTCAGCAAGCAATCTGCCATCGTTGTTCAACAGCATTATCACAACAACAACCCAGATAACTTTATCAAAGTCAACAAGTTTTCCTCCTTTCATCATCTCCTTGCCCCATTGGACAAGAAAAATTGCCATAGAACCTAACGCTATCAGCAGTCCAAGTTTGACAATCGAGGGATAAATTCCAGGTGACAGCAAAAGGTCTGTCCAGATTTGATTGAAGGCTTCAATGACTTCATTTGAGGTAAACTCTCCTGCGCTCAGAACATCGGAAAGGCTAAATTGTGCCAAGAATGTCTGATTCATTTTCTTCTCTCCAAAAGATGACAACTAAAACAGCTCAGCTTGAGAAGATTGCACCGTCCTGATGATGGCTTGGTTTAGCTCATCGTTTAGACGAGCTTTTCGTTCTTCATCAAGTGTTTGTGAGATATTTGCCAGGACATCAGCATTAAATTGAGTATCAATTCGGCTGTTGATAACCTCGGTGTGCAATGCTCCAAGAAGCTCTGTTTCTTTGCTATTCTGAAGGGCAAGTTTTTTGACCGCTTCTTGAGTGGATATTGCCTCCTCTGCTGCGTACCCAAGCTCCTGTGTTTCCACAATGGTTGTACTAATTTGTGAGAGTTTTTCTTGAATAAACTCTTGCCCTTCTTGCCCAATAACAGAGCTGGTATGAGAGCGAAGCCGTTGTCTGTCCACCTCCTTGGCAAACTCGCTTCCTCTTACCACAGCAGGGGGTCTTGTGAGGTCAAGCTCTAATCCTTCATCAAGGTTGATAACTCCCTCCTTAATTTGCTCCTCAACAATCAACGGGTCACTCAATCCCAACGCTCCAAGGGCTTCATCGACTGCCTCCTGGATGGCAGGGGCATCTTCTCCAAATTCTTCTGTAATGAGTTGATCCAGGTAGGTTTTAGCCTCCAGATAGGTGTCATAAAACAGCTCTCCCAACTCTGACCAATAGCTGCTTTGAGCCAAGGCCGAAGCAGAGATAAGAGGTATGCACAGAGAAACAAAAAAAGCGGCAATTTTTGCCGCAATGATGCGAGGTTTACGCTTCATTTTGGAAAAGCCAAACAAGTTAATTACTACAAAAGATTGAAGGTGTAGAAAGGCAGTTTAAGCTGCCTATATCCCTAAAGACCGGAAATCTTATCATCTACCACCTGTTTGATAGATGTCCCTGATTGTATGGAAAGTTTTAATAGCTGAGAGAACTCAGCTATTGCCTTTAGTTGGTCGTGAGGGTAGAGGTTTAGCACCTTGGCTCTTGCTATTTGCTCATCGGGATTGCTGGCAACCAGCGCCAATAAAATAAGCGGTGGATAATAGCGACAAAAGGTAAACTTGCCGTTGTTATCAAGCAGCCATTGACTGTAGATGCCCTCTCGTTTTGGGAAGAAACTCTCACTAGCATTTTTGCTGATAAGCTCACGAGGGTAGCCAAATATCTTCTCAAAACTTCCCACAGCCGAGTTTTGAATCCTTCCAACCATTTTCGTGGACATATTTTGGAAGATTTGCTCACCTGCTTTTGAGCTTTTAATGGTATCTGGGTCTTGTCCAGTAAGTACTACTTTCATTCCAGCTCCAGCTCCGGTGGCAAAAAGCCTACCAATCAGATTACTTATGGAATCAAATTGGAATAAAACTGGTGCTTCATCTACTACCACCAGACTTGTCTCACTCGCAAATGCGCGACGAAGTGCAGCCAGGTAAACACTCAAGGCAATTACCGCTGCCTCATTGTCATCGCCTAAGTTGGTTAACGCAAAAACCAGCAGTGGAGCATCACTGCGAAAGGTACTAGGCTGAGATATAGACTCTCCTAACCCTGGACTTTGCACCCAAGAGGCAAGTCTTAGCTCAATAAACTCTAAGGCTTGTTTACTTTGAGTGCCAATTTGTGAGAGATTTAGCGACTCGGCTCTACAGAACAAAATGAAGTCCGAGAGAGTGGGAATATTCTGCCATGCATGAGATGAGATTCCCTCTACAAATGCTCTCTCATAGCGATTGATAATCGAGTCATCTTGGAAGAATTTGCTTAGTGCAAGCTTTAGGATTGACTCAATCACCTCAACGCTTACAGGCAACTCTTTTCTTTTATTGGCTCCCACTATCATCGTGATAAGAGCTATTAGCAAAAAGCCTCGAAAATTAGACAATCGCTCCTTTCTTTGGGATGGCGAGAAATTCCGCAAGTCGGGAATTTCAAGGAGGTTACTCTTCTCCTTGGTGATATCAAAGTAGCTGCCTCCTACAAGTTTGGTAAAAACCTCAAAGCTAGATGTCCCATCCGGTTTTGGGTAATCAACTGCTACCACTGGTATCCCGCGCACTAGGGCATGAATAAAAATCCCCGACAATAATACTGACTTACCTGAGCGCGTGGTAGCAAAGATTCCCACATGGCGTTGCTTTGAGAATAGATCGAGATGGATGGGAAATCCTCCCTCTTCCGTTAAAAACTCAACCCCCTCGGCATCGCATGGATGAGGCTTTACAAGCGGTATTACCCCCGCAACCTCTGTTGTGAGATAAATTGTTCTCTTGTCAAAGAGGGCAGCGTGTTTTAATAGATGGTCTAATACCACTGGTAACGTCTGTCGCCAGATTATCCATGCGGTTCTATCATCTCGCGCTACCCAAGCGGGACGGGTAAAGTAAGAGCTAAACTCAAGACACGCCTCATTTAGCTCCTTGAGACTTGGGCGGTGAATGAGAAATACCGTGGCTGCATAGATGGGTTGCCCTCCTTCGAGTATTGCAGCCTGCGCTTCAATCACCTCCTGGCGCACAAGTTCAGAGCCTACATCAATGTTGCCGGACTCCTCAGCTTTTGCAGCCGCATAGCTAGCTTGTTTCGTGGTAAATTCAAGCTTGAGCTTACTTTGCTGAGCATCGCCGTAGCTTAGCTGGCAGAAGCACTCCGTATCCCTTACTGCATCACGACTTAGAGCCTCCCACAGATAACAAAGCTGTGCATGAGAGCTTTGCCAACCATCCGGTTTGTCCATAAAAATGAGAGGGGCGACATAAGCCGCTCTAACCTTGACATAGGAGGTATGCGCCTCTGGGACACCACCATCACGGGTAAGCAGTACTTTGGCATCCAACTGGCTACTAAACAGCTCTTTTAGACCACTCTGGGTAATAAGCAAAAGCTGTGGAATGGTTATGGGTTCTGTCCTATTAAACCTCTCCCATAAGATTTTCCATACCTCATCTGCGGTAAGGGCTTTGATGGGAAGTCCCATTTTGCTGAGCAATCGCTCATATCTCCCAAAGCCCTCCCTGTAGGCAGACAGAAGCATAGCCCACAATTCTTTGTTGCTATACTCCCCAACATTGCCACTGATGGTTTTTAAGAATTTGTCAAGAGAGGTTTCAAGGGAGGCTAAAAATTTCTCAACAATATCTTTGTCACCAGAAAAATGCGATTGATTACCAACAGTGTAAGTGCAATAGATTCTAAGTCGTACAATTTTGCGGTTCCCTTCCCTGGCAAGCTGTTGTACTCTTGCCTGTTCAGAGGCGATAATCAACCTTTGGGTATCTTCGCTGGCATTGTCAACAAGAGCTGATAGTTGCTGTTGTTGAGCCAAGTCACCAGCAAAGGTACTAAAGTGGAAAGTTATTGTCTCCCCTTTAGGAAACTCTTTGAGTGCAGATTCTACCTGCATTCGAGCCGTTTCCATCTGCTCCTCGATATCCCAAGGATGGATACCTTGAGACTCAAACACAAATACAATCTGCCAGCGTTGTTGTTGTAAGAGAGAGCTTCCAACTTCACGCCGCAGAATATAGCCTCCAACATCTCTACCGTCTACATTGAACTTAGCTATGGTAGCTAAATGAAGTGTGTCATCAAAACTTTTCTCCATTGTTTATCGAGGACTGGTTACTGTTTCTTTTTTGAGCTTGATTTGCTCTGCTTTAGCAATGATTTATATCGTCTTCCTCCTTGAAGATAACGGGGCAAAAATAGATGCGAGAATTGACTTAAAAATCTCCAGTTATCGCCCCATTGAGTAACAACCAACCATGTTCCACTCAGCCACATGGTAAAGAGCAGAATAAAAAGCCAAGACAGGGAAAAAGCATTGCGGATGAAAACAGCAAGTAGTAAAGAGATGCTGATAACAAAAATCATCGGGGCTGGAATACCTCCGATGATTAAGGGCTTGTCTAATCCTCTACTAACTCGCCGATAATTGTCTTTTTCTTTGGGCATGGTAGTTTCTTTAGCAAGTCACGCCTCCAATGATTAAGCCACTCAACACGTCTCCCAAAGTCAGAACTGCTGTGACGATTAGAGGTGGTGTGATGACTGGCGCTAGATCACCTCCTTGTTGAACTGCTGTTATAGACCTAACCAGAGCTATAGCGAGAAAAAGCAAGAAAAAGCCCCTTAATACGTTGATAATGAGCGAAATTGCTACAGCAGCAGCAGGAAAGCAGCTTGTAAGAAAGATTTCGGATTCTTGATAGAACTGTGCCTGTGCTGGAGTGGCTGTCGAGAGAAAGTAAACAAAAGCACTTGCTGTAACAAACAGAATCAACAACCGCCCGTAGCTTCGTGGAAGCCTTTCAGTACTGTGCTGCTCAACTGGAACTGGTGAGAGTTTTTGAGCTGGTGAATATCGAGAGAGAAGAACGATTAAGACGTAGACAGCAGAAACAATAAAGAACCAAGTCTCACTGCTACATCCAATGCTAAGAACAGCGCAGTACGCGCCAATGTATTCAATAAAAAACAGAAAACGTTGAAGATTTGAGTGCATAATCTTTCCATTTTTGATGATAAGACAAAAGGTAGATGCACTCCTAGCACCAAGGCAAAATAAACGCCTTAGTTTTCGACTTTTTTGAGAGAAAGTGTATTCGCCTTCCAGCATTGCCCTTCCTCGGAAACAACTGTTGCTTTCCTGTCATTGTGGCAAGTTAAAGTGCCTTGCAATTTTGCAAAACCTCTTGTTTGTCACATGACTTTTTCACCAATAGAGAACTGCTTCATCGCCTCTGAATATTCTCCCGTTTGCAACCACTTCAAATGCTCTGTTATTCGGCGATTAAGGAGGCACGATTCGGCTATGCTGAGATGATTAAGGTTAATCCTCTTTAAGCGTTTCATCTTTTTCTCCTGCTAATTCAATATGGTGTGGAGAGTCCCCTGGTTGGTTGGTGAGTAAAGTGTACTCATGTACGTGTAGTACACCTGTGTATGTATCTACGGGTAACCTACTACAAATACA
>JAAHGR010000279.1 GCA_010672425.1 Symploca sp. SIO2E6 | reverse complement strand
CTGCCTCGGAGCCTCCTGCCTAAGCAATTAAGACTTTCTTAACAAGATGTAACAAATAAACGCTCGACATCATTGTATAAAAGTTACCGGAAGGTTTAAACAGGATAGGGAAAAACAAGCCATAACCTAGTTCTCACCTTAGCTCGGTTTCTAAGAAAAGTATGAAGTTTTTTCAGTTTTTCTCAGAAAATCTGCTGTAACACCAGACATTGGTCAGTATGTGGCATCAGCAGGGAGTATAAGGAAAGTGGTTACCACAAAACAGTTTTAGGTTAAGGCTAGTCTGCCTTGATCCCCTCCAGGCTAATCAAAGCAGCTTGAAAAAGCTTAGCTAATCACAGTTTTGAATCCAAAGTTAAGTCAAGTACGGAGATTTTTGTATGTTCGACGCATTCACTAAGGTAGTTTCCCAAGCTGATGCAAGGGGTGAATATCTAAGTTCTGCCCAAATCGATGCCCTGAGCGCTATGGTTGCTGACGGCAACAAGCGTATGGATGCAGTTAACCGCATCACCAGCAACTCTTCTGCGATCGTAGCTAGCGCTGCTCGTTCCTTGTTCGGTGAGCAACCCCAGTTGATTGCTCCTGGTGGTAATGCTTACACCAGCCGTCGGATGGCTGCTTGCCTGCGGGATATGGAAATTATTCTGCGTTATGTTACCTATGCAATTTATGCTGGTGATGCCAGTGTACTCGAAGACCGCTGCCTCAACGGTTTGCGGGAAACCTACCAAGCTTTGGGTACTCCTGGTGCTTCCGTTGCTGTTGGTGTACAAAAGATGAAGGATGCTGCTGTTGCGATTGCTAATGACCGCAACGGTATTACCCCTGGCGATTGCGCTTCTCTGATCGCTGAAATTGGTACCTACTTCGATAAGGCAGCTGCTGCTGTTGGCTAAATAACAAGCTAAAAACTTGCTAGTGGAAGCTTGAAGTCTTCCATTCTTTGAAAAATTTGCAAAATCCTAGGGAGATATCTAAATAATGAAGACACCTCTAACCGAAGCAGTTGCTGCTGCTGATTCTCAAGGCCGCTTTCTGAGCAATACAGAAATTCAAGCCGCTTTTGGTCGTTTCCAGCGTGCTACAGCTGCCTTAGAAGCAGCAAAAGCATTGAGCACCAGTTCTCAAAGCTTGATCAATGGCGCAACCCAAGCAGTGTACACTAAGTTCCCTTTCACCACTACTACACCGGGACCTACCTATGCTTCTACTCCAGAAGGTAAAGCCAAGTGTGCTCGTGATGTTGGCTACTACCTGCGCATGATTACCTACTGCTTGGTTGCTGGTGGTACAGGTCCAATGGATGAGTACTTGGTTGCTGGGTTGGCTGAAATCAACAAGACCTTTGAACTATCCCCCAGCTGGTACATTGAAGCTCTCAAGTACATCAAGGCTAATCATGGTCTGAGTGGTCAAGCAGCTACTGAAGCGAATAACTACATCGACTATGCAGTCAATGTCCTGAGCTAATTGCTCTTTTTGCCCGGAAAAGTAAGCAGGTATTAGTCTGTAGTTTAGTATCTGCTTATTTATCCGGGCATTGTTGTGTCTCAATTTATTAATGCTTCGGTTGACCCATGTTGGAGTCTAGCCCTGAAAATTATACTGAAGTTGATAGCCCTGAGCATTTAACTGTAGAACAAGCGATCGCTAATCTCAAAGGGGAAGACCGAGGACTTCAATATTATGCAGCCTGGTGGTTGGGAAGGTTCCGAGTCAAAGAACCAGAGGCGATAGAGGCGCTAATTTTTGCATTACAGGACGAGGGCAATCGCACAGAATCTGGAGGGTATCCCCTGCGCAGAAATGCAGCTAAGGCACTCGGAAAATTGGGAGAACTTCAAGCAGTACCAGCACTGATTGCTTGTTTAGACTGCTCAGATTTTTATGTAAGGGAATCAGCAGCAGAATCTTTAGGAATGTTAAGCGATCGCTCCTGCGTTCCCCAATTAATGAAATTATTAGTAGGTGGTTTAGCAGCAAACCAGCCGATACCCGGTTTTCCCCACTTACCCCAACCCTGTGCCGCAGTAATCGAAGCCTTAGGCACCCTGGGTGCGACTGAAGCCATTGAGCTAATCGAGCCCTTTTTAGAACATCCAGTTGAGCTAGTACAGTACGCCACAGCCAGAGCCATGTACCAGCTGACACAAAACCCAAGCTATGGCGATCGCTTAGTGAAAGCTTTGAGCGGTGATAAACTACAACTAAGAAGAGCAGCACTTTCTGATCTAGGAGCCATTGGTTATTTACCAGCAGCAAAAGCAATTTCTGAGACTTTGGCAGAAAATAGTCTCAAGCTGATTTCTCTTAAAGGACTCCTAGAACATCATGTAAAAAATCACTATCGAGAAACAAGGGAACAGGGAATAGGGAATAGGGAACAGGGAAGAGAATTTCTTCCATTCAATGGGGAGTCCGAAGATATCCTGAAGAACTCTTCCGAGTCTTCCTCTATCTCGGATACAGCTATCTACCTAATGAACTTAATGGATGACTTATTATAAATTATAAGATATCAATTATCCTGCTGGCCTGTTTCTAAGCAAGAGTGCATAGGAGGCAATGCATGGTACAGACACTAACTCAACCCAAAACGATATCCTTATTAGTTCCCACATCCATAGTACTACACGTCACTCACGAGCAGTTTGAGGCATTAGCCCAGGCAAACCGTGATTTGAGATTGGAAAGAACCGCACAAGGAGAGTTAATTGTGAATCCACCCACTGGCGGTAGTTCCGGCAGACGGAATCGTATTATCACCGGACAATTAGACAGATGGTTTGAGGAAAATGAAGAACTAGGTGAAGCTTTCGACTCCTCCACTGGCTTCAAATTACCTAATGGTGCCGAGTGTTCTCCCGATGCATCTTGGGTTAGTCGCCAGAGATGGGATACCCTTACTAAAGAACAACAAGAAGGTATAATGCCCCTATGTCCCGACTTCGTGATCGAACTGCGCTCTAAATCAGATAACCTGAAACCCCTGCAAACAAAAATGCAGCAGTATCTTGACAATGGTACTAAACTAGGTTGGCTAATCGATCCTAAAAACCAGCGAGTTGAAGTTTATCGTCGTGGACAAAAAGTGCAGATATTAGAAAATCCGATTGAATTGTCGGGTGAGGATATTTTGCCCGGTTTCGTACTGGAGTTGAGAAGAATCTGGCAGTGATTATGTTTATAGGTTTTGAAGTAATGAGCATCTTTAGGGACATCCGCCCCAAAAAGAAAACGAGAAACAAGTCAGTTTCCCTTAAAACCTTCTGCCTTCTGCCCTCTGCCTTGGAGCCTTCTTTCTCAAGAGTAATGAGTAATATAGTTTTAGCGTCCTCAATTCCCAATTCCCAATTCCCAATTCCCAATTCCCTTCATGACTAACAATACCAGTGCCCTAGAACTAATCCAAGCAATTGAGGAAGCTGATTCCTCTGATAGTTTATTAGATGCAGTGGAAGCCTTGGCAAATGCGCGTCTAGAGGAGGCAAGTCCTACCTTAATTGCAGTTTTGAGCTACAACAATCCTGGTGCAGCAGTCGCAGCGATAGATGGACTAGTGCAACTAGGAGAAGTCGCAGTGCTACCACTGCTTAACTTAATGGATGATTATAACTACGGAGGCAGAGCCTGGGCAATCCGAGCATTAGCTGGTATTGCCGATCCTAGAGCCTTAGAAACCTTACTCGTCGCTGCGGAACAAGATTTTTCCATGAGTGTCCGTCGTGCTGCCGCCAGGGGTTTGGGCAATCTGCACTGGTCCAAAATGCTACCCTCAGAAGTAAGTTCTGCCCAAAAGCAGGTCTTCACAACCCTGCAACTAACCTCCCAAGACGCGGAATGGGTAGTTCGCTATGCTACTGCGGTTGCTTTGCAAGGGTTAGGAAGTTCTGTGACAGTTAGTCAGCCAGATTTAGCAGGTGAGATTAAATCTCAGCTTGAGCAAATGCTCGCAACTGATGCAGATTTGACAGTGCGCACTCGGGTTCAATTGGCACTAAAGGAATTTAGAATTTAGAATTTAGAATTTAGAATTTAGAAGTAATATCAAGGAAAGGATAATCACTTACAATAAAAACTTCTCCGCGTCCGGTGCGTCTCCGCGTCTGGAGCGTCAGCCTTAACAATAAGTATTCAACCGAACTTGATATAATAACCCAAGTTGCTAGTTATGAGCTTACTCTTTAATGAGAGCGTGTCTTTCCAGATTATGATAAACTAGAATAATCATGCCTGGGAATCAAGTTTAGCTTTCAACTTAGCTTTTTGAGCCTGAAGTTTTTCCCAAGCAGCTTCTTTACCAGGGGGGGGCGGCATCTTGGCGATTTTTTCAATTAGCTCGCGATTTTGCTCTCTCCAATATTGCTGAAGTTCTTTAGCCTCTTCTAGTACAATTTGATACTCAGCCTCGACCTCAGCACGATTGGCTTCAATATAGGTCAGGGCAGCATTGATTTGCTCTTCAGTGAGGTTGAGGATATCAGCAATAAATTTAGGGGGATATTGAGCTTTGACATAGTCCATCACGTCGTAAAGGGTGATGCGCTTTCCTGCGATTGTTAATCCCCATTCTGTACGGATGATAATTGGTTGTTTCTTAGATTCAGTCGTCATATCCACGCCTTCCCTTCTAGAAGTCATCTCTATCGTACATCACACCAAAAACCTAGTAATATCAAGGAAAGGATAATCACTTATAATTCCCTTCTCCCTTGCAACTTTCTTTCTTCCCTTGGAGCCCTCTGCCTTCTGCCTTCTGCCTTGTTGCAACCGAAGTGTAAGTATTCAACCGAACATGATATAAGTAGAGCCTACCCTATCATATCAATTCCGGCTACATTGGAATAATATTCATTCTGGTAGGGGCGCAAAGCTTGCGCCCACCAGTATCTACGTTTCCTAACCAAAAAGCCATATGTTTAATCATTCCGATGCAACCGGAGTTGATATCACTGAATCTTTGACCAGTTATTGAGTAATTCCTCCCAACCTACAAGATCTGCGATCGCACTAGTGCCGAAGGCAATCGCACAAGCAAATTCTGTAAGCAGATTGCACTGTCGTGTTTATTTGCCTTTCTCTTGTTCTAAAATCGCTTCAATATCCCGTGCACCGTGGAGAATTCGCACAATTTCAATGTAGTTATCAACTGATAAATAAAAAATCAGATGCTTCTCAAATCCCTTAGCTTACTCTTTGTAGCTTGTCATTGGTGACAAGTTATATCAAGGAAAGGATAAACAGTTATAATTCCCTCCAACCTTGCAACCTTCTTTCTTCCCTCGGAGCCTCGGAGCCTCCTGCCTCGGAGCCTTATTGCCACTAAAGTGTAAGCGATCAACCGGCCATCGTATTAAATGGTTGTGCATTTTGTCAAGTACTATCTTCTGATAAGCTGCTATTAAATTTTCTGGTAAGCGATCACGCCATGGCAAATAAAACATTGGGACTTGACAGTCAACTTTACGAGTACTTGCAGTCAGTTTCTCTACGAGAGCCGGAAATTTTGGCTCAGCTACGGCAGGAAACGGCACAACTACCCATGGGGAGAATGCAGATTGCTCCTGATCAGGGACAATTTATGGCCTTACTAGTGCAGTTAATGGGAGCCAAGAAAACCTTGGAAGTGGGAGTATTTACCGGTTATAGTTCCCTAGCAGTAGCCTTGGCACTACCGCCAGATGGTAAGGTAGTTGCCTGTGATGTCAGCGAAGAGTATACAGCTGTTGCTCGTCGTTATTGGCAACAGGCAGGTGTAGCTGATAAAGTCGAACTCCATATTGCTCCAGCTTTGGAAACTTTGGCACAACTACTAGCAGGGGGACAGGCAAACACATTTGATTTTGCCTTTATTGATGCCGATAAAAGCAACTACACCAACTATTACGAGCAGGCATTGCAGCTAGTACGTCCCGGTGGACTAATCGCCGTGGATAATGTACTTTGGTCAGGGAGAGTAGCAGATCCCCAAGTACAGGACAATAGAACTAAGTCAATTCGAGCATTTAACCAAAGGCTCCATCAAGATCAGCGAGTGAGTCTTAGTCTGGTTGCGATCGCAGATGGGCTAACCTTAGCATTGAAGCGTTAGTAAGTAATGAGCATCTTTAGGGACTTCCGCCCCAAAAAGAATAAGAGAAACAAGTCAGCTTCCCTTAGAGCCTTGGAGCCTTGGAGACTTCTGCCTCGGAGCCTTAGGCTTGTGTTGATTCAATTCTTTAATCCAAAATCTAAATAAATCTAAAATCTAAAATCTAAAATCTAAAATAGTTTCTCAAGAGTAATGAGTAATGAGTAATGAGTAATGAGTAATGAGTAATGAGTAATATAGTTTTAGCGTCCTCAATTCCCAATTCCCAATTCTCAAGTCTCCATTCCCAATTCCCAATTCGTAAATGAACACTCCTTCTCACTTCCTGATGACTGCTGCTCTAGAAAAGAGTTTGCCCAAGGTAGCAATTGTTAAGAGTGCGTTTTTGCTTGGCTCCGTTGCTCCTGACTTACCCCTGTGGATTCTCTCCCTTGGTGGCATCATTTACTACCATTTACTAAAAGGCTGGAGTCTTGAAGATACTAGCAGTTATCTGTTTGGAGAGTTGTTTTTCCAAAACCCCTTTTGGATGAGTTCCCACAACTTCCTCCACTCCCTAGTTATACTTCTACTAGGATTAAGTTTAGTTTGGTACTTACGCCGCCGCAATTCCGGTTTGCCAACAGGCTGGTTCCTCTGGTTTCTGCTTGCTTGTCTGTTGCACAGTGTTATTGATATTCTTACCCATGTAGACGATGGTCCCTTATTATTTTTCCCCTTAGAGTGGACAATTCGATTTCAAAGTCCAGTCAGCTATTGGGATCATCGCTACTACGGTAAGGAGTTTAGTATTTTTGAATTGGTATTGAATGTGGTATTGTTAATTTATCTGATTAGTCCCTGGATTTATCGGCATCTTTGTAAGTTGATACGTTCATACACTTCCAATTCTTAATATAGCGTTTCTTATACTTGTGGGGAATTGGGAATTGGGAATTGGGAATTGGATATGTACGACCTACCACTACAACATAAAATAGGCAAACGGTGAGTAATTACGAAAGGTTTGAATATGAGTAACTTTCTGCTCCTTCAACAGCGCTCAGACGAAGACAAAGAGACTTTGACGCGATTTATTGAAAGTAATCCGGAGCCGAGAGAACAAAAGAGAGCTTTAGCGATAAAGATGTTTTTATTAGGATAAACTGACCAAAAAATTCAAGATTTATATGGAAAGTTTATTGTGAGAAATTAGCTCCTAATGCACCAGAGCAAAATCCAGTAGAAGATATCTGGTTGCAAGGAAAGAACTTTCTGAGGAAGTTTCGGATGTTATGTACATCTTTTAAGATTGTGAAATTTTTGTTTATCTTCTTTACACACTTACAGAAATTTGATTTCCCGAAGCTTCGTGAGTATGAACCTGGAGTTGGTACTTGCTCCGATGACTGAGAATGGGAACGTTCTAAGATTTGTAACCTACCCACTTACCTTTTGGTTAAGGTGTATCAGCCTGATTTCACCTTTCACGTCTCACGAAGCTTACGATGATTCACTGGCGTTAACCCTGACGGTTTTTCCCTTGCCCTCTTTACCAAGTTAGGCTTTCAGTAGAGTGGGCTTGCGTGCCTTGCATTCCACTAGCTTCATTACTTACTCCTGGTGTAGGCGGGGTAACATGACCCTTTTACGAGGGAACAGGAAGAAGGAATTCCCTGGAGGAGACAGCTCCTCAGTCCTATTGCGCTTGACTGCGCCTAGCACGCGACTTCACGTCGCGCTAGATCCGAACGTGCGGGTTTCCCTGCATCCGGCTCCCGATAATCTGGGCTTTGTGCCCTGCTCATGTGGATGTAGTCGTGGCAAGATTCGTGTACTGCTACCAAGTTTTTGGGCTTCCAGTTTGAATGGTTGCCATCAACTCCAGCAGTTTTCTTAAACAACGGCAAAAATTGGGGAGTCGGGAGTCGGGAGTCGCAAATGAGGAATTTATAGTAGTAGGCAATCCCACGATGCCCAAAGTTACAGCTGTACCAGGAGAAACACCGGAACCGTTAGAACCCTTACCTGGTGCTGAACAGGAAGCAAGAGAAATTGCATCCTTGCTCAATACCCAAGCCATCATCGGTAGCCAAGCCACAGAAGCTGCTATTGTCGAGCAAATGCCCAAGGCAAGATTTATTCATTTAGCGACTCACGGCTTACTCAATGACTTATATAATGCTGATCTCCCGGGTGCGATCGCTCTTGCTCCCTCCGGTGAAGATGATGGTTTGCTCAGAGCCAGCGAAATCCTGAATCTGAAACTCAACGCCGAGTTAGTTGTACTGAGTGCCTGCAATACTGGACAGGGGCGAATCACTAGTGATAGTGTAATCGGACTATCCCGTTCCTTGTTTACAGCAGGTGTACCCAGTGTGATTGCGTCTCTCTGGAAAGTCCCAGATAAGCCTACAGCATTCCTAATGACAAATTTTTACCAAAATCTCCAAAAGACGCCTGATAAAGCTCAAGCTTTGCGCCAAGCGATGCTGGCAACAATGAAAGAATATCCCCATCCTAAAAATTGGGCTGCATTCACATTGATTGGAGAAGCTGAATAACTTGTGAAATTAATTAAATCATTATTCTCTAACTCCAAACTCCGAACTCCGAACTCAGAACTCAGAACTCTGTTAGTATGGATTGTCCTTGGCGCTGCCTTACGCTTCGGTAATCTGACTCTGAAGTCTCCTTGGACAGATGAGTTTGCCACGATGGTATTTAGTTTAGGCAACAGTTATCAGGCAATACCTCTCAACCAGATCATTTCCTTAGATACTCTACTGGAACCTCTAAAACCCAATTCCCCTGGTGGAGTATCAGGATTGTTGCATCACCTCTTTACAGAGGATCACCATCCTCCCCTCTATTTTTTACTGGCTCATTGGTGGACAGGGTTATTTCCCCCTGTAGGAAATTATGTCTCTCTGTGGGGGATGCGATCGCTTCCTGCCTTCTTCGGTGTATTATCGATTCCTGCTGTCTATGGACTCAGTTGGCTGGCTTTTCGTTCTCGACTAATAGCTCAACTAGCAGCAGCGATGATGGCAGTGTCTCCCTATGGTATCTTTTTAGCACAGGAAGCTCGTCATTACACTCTGGGAATTCTTTGGATAATTGCCTCTTTAAGTTGCTTGGTAATTGCCTTGCAGCATCTTCACCAGCGGAAGCCTCTACCGTTAATAGTGGCACTAGGTTGGATCGTGGTCAATAGTTTAGGCATAGCTACCCATTACTTCTTTAGCTTGACTCTTTTGGCTGAGGCTATTGTATTAGGGGGATTTTGGTTACTAGTACCAGGAGGCAGGAGGCAGGAGGCAGGAGGCAGGAGGCAGGAGGCAGAACCCACCCCTAACCCCTCCAAGGAGGGGAACCGGAGGCAGAACCCACCCCTAACCCCTCCAAGGAGA
>JAAHGR010000278.1 GCA_010672425.1 Symploca sp. SIO2E6 | reverse complement strand
TGTTACAGGGAACAAGGTAAATTATCAACCTAAAATCTCTCTAACCGGGAGACTTCCAGAAGCCCGACTTATTAAAGAAGTCGGGCTTCTTAAACGCGGTAAAATTAGGCAGATAGATTCTGGAGGACTGTCCTGGTGTGCCTGATGTGGTTGTTTCTTCTAATATCAATAATGCCCTAATCTTGGGTTCAAGAAAAACGCGATCGCTACTTCTCCTACTGATTACTGGCAAGATGCCAGTTCCACAATGAGAAATTTGGAAAAATAGTTTATATGCCCACACCTATTCCATTATTAGATATAATCCCAAAAACAGCCAAAATTGTCAACTATATCATCTTAATACTGTTACAGGGAACAAGGCAAATTAGAAATGTAAAATCTCTCTAACCGGGAGACTCCCAAAATCCCGACTTCACGGAAGAAGTCGGGCTTCTTAAACGCTGGGAAAAGTGGACTAGGTAACGGTATAATTAAACTTGTCTATCCCCATTAGACCGTAAGCCAAACTCCCAACGTGGTCTTAACCTGCTACGAACAACCGGGATCGATCCCCGTCATAAGAAGCGGGGAGAACTCACATGAGCAACCAAGAACAACCAATAACCAATAACTCCAACGGTTTTGATCCTTACAAACCTCCCCAGCAGTCACTCATCGATACCTGTGTTCACTGCGGCTTCTGCCTGTCTACCTGTCCCAGTTACCGGGTAATTGGTAAGGAGATGGATTCTCCTAGGGGACGGATTTATCTTATGGATGCCATTAATCAGGGAGAGGCTCCTTTAGCCGAAGCTACCAGCCAACATTTTGATTCTTGCTTGGGATGTTTGGCTTGTGTTACCACTTGTCCTTCGGGGGTTCAGTACGACAAACTGATTTCCGCTACACGTCATCAGGTTGAGCGCCATCAATCCCGCAGTTTACTAAACAACTTGCTCAGAACCCTAATCTTTAATCTCTTCCCTTATCCTGAGAGGTTACGCTTCCTCCTTGTCCCCCTCTATCTTTATCAAAAATCGGGAGTACAGCAACTAGTTCGTGCCTCTGGTTTGCTGAAGCAGGTATTCCCCAATTTAGCAGCAATGGATTCGGTGTTACCGGAACTAACCCTAGAGTCTTTCGGTGGTCATTTGCCGGATGTGATTCCTGCTCAAGGAAAGAAACGCCATCGTGTGGGTATGATTCTCGGCTGTGTGCAGCGGTTATTCTTCTCCCCAGTCAATGAAGCAACGGTACGAGTGTTAACTGCTAATGGTTGTGAAGTGGTTATCCCGAAAACTCAGGGTTGTTGTGCTGCGCTGCCGGAACATCAGGGACAAACTCAACAGGCTCAAAGTTTAGCACGGCAGATGATTGATAGCTTTGAAGGTACAGGGGTCGAGGCAGTAATTATCAATGCAGCGGGTTGTGGCCATACCTTAAAAGAATATGGTCATATCCTAGAAGATGACCCAGAGTATAGTAACAAAGCCCAAAAATTTGCGGCTCAGGTGAGGGATGTTCAGGAATTCTTGGCTACAGTAGGACTGACGGCACCCCTTTCTCCCCTGACAGAAGAAGAACTAACGATAGTTTATCAAGATGCCTGTCATTTGTTGCATGGGCAAAAAATTTCTGTACAACCCCGGCAACTGCTGCGGCAAATTCCTGGAGTCAAGTTACGAGAACCGTTGGATGCGGCTTTATGTTGCGGTAGTGCCGGGGTGTACAATATATTGCAACCGGAAGTAGCAGAGGAGTTGGGACAGCAAAAGGTGGAAAACTTGCTCAATACAGGAGCAAATGTGATTGCTTCTCCTAATCCTGGTTGTTCATTACAAATTAAGAAGCATTTGCGATTGCAGGAGAAGGAGATTACATTGATGCATCCGATGGAGTTGTTGGATTACTCGATTCGGGGAATTAAGTTAGCATAGGCATGATCTGAGTTCGGAGTTTGCTGCTATGAAACCAAAACTAATGGTTGAGCCTTCGTACTGGCTAGAGACTGGAATCAAATTCCAAACAGTCAATGGAGTTAAGTTATTTAAATTTAGTGATGAACTGATAGCTGACAGCTGACAGCTTACAAAAAATTGTTGAATTCTGGATTACTTTTAAGTTTTTGCAATACCTGTTTAATCTCCTGGGTGCGGTCTTTTTTCACAATCAACGTGGCATTGCGATCGCGTACTACAACCACATCCTCTAGACCAATGGTAACAATAACTTCATCCTCACCACTAGAGTAAAGAATTGCCCCTTGGGTATCTATGCCTACATGGTTGGCTAATTCCAAGTTAGGTACATCCCCTTTGAGCAGCCGCTCTAAGGCATTCCAGTCCCCCAAATCATCCCAACCAAAGGAAGCTGGTAGGACATAACTCAGCTGTGTTTTCTCCATTAAAGCATAGTCAATACTCTTCTTTGGGAGTTGAGGATAAACAGCCACACCTTGTTCTTCCAAAAGACTCATCATTTCCGGTGCATGGGTACGCAGTTCTGCTAAAATTACCTCAGCACGGAAAATAAACATCCCACTATTCCAACTGAATCGACCGGTAGCCAAAAAGCCTTCCGCAGTCTCTCGGTCTGGCTTTTCTGTAAATCGGCTAACTTTGTAAATGGGCAATCCTTCCAGATTACCTAACTCCTCCCCTTGTTCAATATAACCATAACCGGTGGATGGGTGAGAGGGAGTAATTCCCAGAGTCACAATCGAATCCTTCCCTAAAGCTAGTTGAGTAGCAGCTTCGATCGTTGTTTGAAAGGCTTGTTGCTCTCCAATCCAATGATCAGCTGGGAAAAAACCCACCACCGCATCTGTCCCATAAGTTCGGGCAATTTCCAGGGCAGCCCAAGCTACCGCCGGTGCTGTATCCCTTCCCTCTGGTTCTGCCAGCAAGTTTTTTTCCGGCAGTTGGGGTAATTGTTCCCGAACCCCCTGAGCCATACTAGCTGAAGTCACCACCCACAATTTATCTGGGTCACCAGTTAACTTACTCAAACGATCAGCTGTTGCCTGTAACAGGCTCTTACCGCTCCCATCTAGACTTAAAAACTGCTTTGGTCTATACTTGCGGCTCAAAGGCCAAAAACGCTCTCCTTTGCCACCAGCAAGAATCACGGGTATCAAGGATGTATCCATTGCCTGCAGGTTTACTCAACTTCATGTTCTGCTACATCCTAGCCTTACTTTTCTCATAAACCAATTCCCAATTCCCAATTCCCAATTCCCCATTCCCTTATTAAGACTGAGAAGCTATCGGTTATAATCCTCCTTGGGATTTCAGAATATCGATATTACACGCACAAGTTGCATCCAATTTGGTGAGGTGAGGGTGAAAGAAGCTGTCAAAGGATTCCGCAGGAACTTGGGAGTTGAACATACTAAAGTTTCTAGCAATTCCCCGGAAAATGGCGATACTGGTGTCTTTGTTGTCGATCATGGTTCTACCTCATCACAACAACCGTCACCCAAAACTGGTCAAGCGAGCAACTCTGCTCCCAATTCCACGAAAAGCAATCCCACCAGTATTCCCTTGATGCGGTGGTTTTTCTGGAGTGGTGCTTTTATCCTGACAGCGATGATTTCTGCTGCTTTAGGAGCAACCTTGGCTCTAGTTACGCCTTTGTCGCCGTTAATTGGACCGAATCAAGGCATAAATGCTGAGGGCGGTGACTGGCGTCGTAACTTTCAGTATGACTTAGCACGACCAGTTAATATTCTAGTTATGGGTATAGACCGAGTTCCCGATGCACCTAAGGGTTCATCTGAAGCCTTAGCAGGTCGTAGTGATACCATACTGCTGTTGCGACTAGATCCTACAGATAACTCTGTGAGAATGCTCTCAGTCCCACGGGATACTCAGGTGGAAATTCCAGGACTAGGACTTGCCAAAATTAACGATGCCAATGTTGAAGGTGGCTCAGCTTTAGCCGCCAGGGTTGTCAGCCGTACTCTCAACAATGTACCAATTGACAGATATGTGCGGGTCACTACGGATGCTTTTCGGGAATTGGTAGATCTTGTCGGTGGTATCGAAGTTTTTGTCCCCCAATCCATGAAATACACAGATGTCTATCAAAACTTAGAAATCGATTTGGAACAGGGGTGGCAAACCTTGAACGGGGATCAAGCAGAACAGTTTGCTCGCTTCCGGCAGGAAAATGGTGATATTGGTCGAGTACAGCGGCAGCAGGTACTGCTCAAGGCTTTGCGCCAGCGCCTGGTGAGTCCTACGGTGTTGCCTCGTTTGCCTAAATTAATTCGGGTAATGCAACAATATATCGACACCAATCTCAGTTTAGAAGAAATACTAGCCCTGGTGGGCTTTAGTCTTGAGTTAGAACAAGATGACTTCAAAATGGTGCTTTTGCCCGGTAGATTTAGCTTGAAGGATGAATACGAGGCTAGTTACTGGTTGATGGACTCTTCAGGACGAGATCGAGTAGTGCGGGAATATTTCCAGCAAACCTCTGAGCAAGCTGAAACCAATAGTCGCCGTTCCCCTAATCAGGTGCGTATCGCTATTCAAAATACTACAGACGATCCGGAACTCAGTAGCCGCATTGCCCAATATTTGGCTCAAAAAGAGTTTTATAACGTCTATTTTGTCCAAGACTGGCCAGATCAACTGCGTCAGACTCAGATTATTGTCCAGCAAGGGGACTTGAAAGCAGCAGCTACTCTGCAAAAAGTTTTAGGACTGGGTAAAGTCGAAGCTTCTTCTACTGGTGACTTAAGGTCGGAATTAACGATTAGAGTGGGTCAAGATTGGTTGGATCGGGAAGTGAGAAGTGAGAATTGAGAATTGGGGATTGGGAATTGGGAATTGGGAATTGGGGATTGGGAATTGAGAATTGGGAATTGGGGATTGGGAATTGAGAATTGGGAATTGGGGATTGGGGATTGTGGTGAGCAGTTAACTATACTTATCGTGGTTTAAGCGATCGCTCTCTATTAGAAATCTTTGGTTGGTTGTAATTTTGGTTATTTCTTGCTATTATTTGGATAATGGAATAGGTGTAGGCATATAAACTATTTTTCCAAACTTATCATTGTGGAACTGGCATCTTGCCAGTAATCAGTAGGAAACGATGAAGATGAGCACGTAGTCGCGATTTCTTCATCTGTCCGTTTATTCAACGCTCCTTGAAGTTGGCATACTAGTATTTATGTACTAAAATAAAATACAAGTTTCACGCACTTGCCAAGATCTTGGCAAACAGTCATAAGGAAATGATGAATGATGAGCGATGAATGATGAATAACCCCATGTAATGGAGCTACGGGATGGAAATAAGGATGCCCATGCTTTTTTCATTTCCACGGATCAATCCGGGGGCTTCAGACCAAATAACTCCGAATGCAGTTGGGACTTTCGCGAAAGTCATAATCCTTAAATTATTGGCTTGCACCTTTAGTGTTCATCATTCATCATTTATCATTCAGAATTTTTTTCGGTCATTTTGGAGTCTCAACTATGGTGTGGCAAGCAGGACAGAAGTTGCAGGATGGTAAGTACACGATAGAAAAAGAACTGGGACAAGGAGGCTTTGGTATCACCTATTTAGTCAAAGATAAGCAGGGTCATCAACTGGTGGTCAAAACCCTGAACAATTACCTGCGACGGCAACTAGATTTTGCCAAGTTTGAGCAGGATTTCCTTAATGAAGCACTACGGTTAGCTAAATTCCGTCATCCCCATATTGTACGAGTGGATGAAGTCATCCAAGAAGGCGATCGCTGGTGTATGGTGATGGAATATATTGATGGGGAAGATTTGGCTCATCTAGTTTGGCAACAAGGGGTTTTGTCGGAGTCGGAAGCTTTGCGGTATATGCAGCAGTTGGGGGAAGCCCTAACCATGGTTCACAATCACGGCTTACTGCATCGAGACCTCAAACCTCTCAATATTATGGTACGCAAAAATCTGGTAGATGCAGTACTGATTGACTTTGGCATTGCTCGTGAGTTTAGTCCCAATTTAACTCAAACCCATACCCAATCCCTTTCTGATGGCTTTGCACCGATCGAGCAGTACGACTGGCGAGCCAAACGGGGTGCTTATACTGATGTTTATGCTTTAGCTGCTACTTTGTATGCCTTACTAACAGGGGAAATGCCTTTACCTTCTCCAGTGAGAGCCTTTGGTACTAGGTTAGACTCACCCCAACAGCTCAATCATAACATTAGCGATCGCGTCAATCGGGCAATTCTGACGGGTATGGCGATGAAGCCGGAGGATCGTCCTCAATCGGTACGGGAATGGCTGGCCATGTTAGGGGATAATCAAGTAATTCCTGGACTGTCCCCAACTGACTATGGCCAGCTGCGGGATTTACTGGTAGCAGAAAAATGGCAGCAAGCAGATCACGAAACCGCAGCATTAATGCTCAAAGCCGCTGGCAGAAAAGGTTGGTTGAGGGTTGCGGATATCGAAAAGTTTCCCAGACAAGAATTGCAAATGCTGGATCAACTCTGGAGAGAACACAGTTGCGATCGCTTTGGTATATCTGTACAAAAGCACATCTGGCAGAGTGTAGCAGATAACCAGAAGACAGCTTGGCAAGCTTGGTGTAGTTTTGGCGATCATGTAGGGTGGCGGTTAAGGGGTAACTGGCTAGCTCACTCCAGCCTTAATTTTACCAAAGATGCACCTACAGGGCAACTTCCAGCTTTAGTTGTCTGTGATAACATTGCCCTGCGTCACCAAGAATCTGTAATATCATTGTTTTCGCGTCCAGACTTATAGAAAAGGGGTTTAGGAGACAGGAGGCAGGAGGCAGGAGGCAGGAGGCAGAAGGTAGGAGTTCAGGACTTATCCCAATTCCCAATTCCCAATTCCCAATTCCCAATTCCCAATTCCCCATTCTCAATTCCTAATACTTAGTCGTCCCATACACCGTCGTACCATCAGGCATAACCGCAAATTCTAAATCAGCGCCACTGAAATTAGTACTTTCGACAGTAGCACCGCGTAAATTAGCATAACGCATTCTTGCACTACTAAAATCGGTACCAGTCAGGTTAGCTTCTTGCAAGCGTGTTCCGTAGAGAAAGGCTCCCGTAAAATTAGCATTTTGTAGCTGAGAGCCAATCAAATCAGCATCTCGGAGTTCACTACCTTTGAGATTAGCATTGCTCAAATTAGCATCAGACAACCTGGCATTAAAGAGATTAGCTTCAGTCAAGTTAGCACCTTTCAATTCGCTACTATCAAACTGAGCGCCATGTAAATCAGCTTTGGTTAAGTTGGCATCATTTAAACGGACACCCTTGAGGTTCGCATCGATCATTTTCGTATCCGTCAGATTAGCACCAGAGAGGTCACTATTCCTAAAATCAGCTCCTGTCAAATCAATACCACTCAAATCAACACCCTGGATATTGCAACCAAAACACCTCTTAGTTTTCAGAATTTTATCAATATTTTTTTTCTTAGATCCTAGCGGTTTGAGCTCATTAGTAACCTCTGTGATTTGCCGTTTAGCCGAATCAAGTGGCACAGATTCTAGCATGGAACTAACCTGTTCGCCTCCTGTAATCAGTAAAACAATCATAGCAGGCACACCCAGCAGCATGGAAATTATTAAGATAGCTTTGACATTCATAAGGCAATCTTCTTAAGAATTATTTGACTTGGCAACGGAATTATGTTAACGTTTGTCTGTGACAATAAGTCTTTGAATCCAGACAAACCTGATCGAGATTGATATTGGAAATTTCCCGAATATGAAGACCTTTAAGTCTACATTAATCGACCAATCAACTGATTGGCACTACTAATAGTTTAAACTTTCAGTAAAGTTTACCGCAAGTCTTTGATGAACACCCTTGACCGTCTCTAAGGATACACCAAATAATTGGTCAAGGCAACAAAAGTTTATCTATTTTTTTGCCATCAAGTGCCCGAAAATTCTCTAATTGAAGAAAATTAAAGTATCAGAAGAAACAGCTAGCATTTTTTATACCAAAAAATAAAATTGTCATTGCTCATTGGGATAAAGGACAAACAACCAACAACAAATAACCAACAACAAACGACAAACAACAAACAACAAACAACAAACAACAAACGACAAACAACAAACGACAAACAACAAACTACTTTCCAGATAAAGCAGTATCAAAGATATCCATTTCTTCTAAATTTAAATCTTCCAACAACTCATACAGTACCTGAAACAGCATCACCGCTTTAATCAGTTTCCTGAGCTCATCTTCAGGAATTGCCATTACTTGTGCAGGAGACCAATTTTTTAATAATTGATTAGAGAAGTGTTGTGTAACTGCTACTTGATCCAATTCTTGTAACAGAGTTTTGCTGTTAATTAAATTATTTAAAGTTTCTGATATACGGTTGATAACTGCATATTGTTCTACAGAAAATTTATCCATGGCATCCTCCGCTGTGATCAACCCTATTCTGAGCTTTCAAAAGGTTAACATAGATATTAGGTGGCAGGTAGTAGCGTAGTCTAAAATGGTGGTTTAGAAACAGGTAAGAAGATGGGGAGATGGGGAGATGGGGAGATGGGGGGATGGGAAGATAGGTACAAAAATCCATATCTACTCATCACTCATTACTCATCACTCATTATATCAAGTCCGGATAATTAATTATAATTCCCTTCGACCTTGCAACCTTCTTTCTTCCCTCCTGCCTCCTGCCTCCTGCCTCCTGCCTTAAGAAAGCTCATTACTCATTACTCATTACTCATTACTCATTACGCCAAATGACTCAACCTTCACTCACCATTACCGTTAAACTATTTGCTGCCTATCAGGAAGCCTCTGGTGTCCCAGAAATGCAGCTAGAATTTCCCAGCAATACACCAGTATCAGCAGTGCAGCAGCACTTACTTGCTGAATATCCAGAACTTGAGCCATGGCGGAATCTTACCCGCTTTGGCATCAACCTTAAATTTGTCGAACCCAATACCATTCTGCAAGATGGCGATGAAGTAGTTCTCATTCCACCTGTTAGTGGTGGTTGATAAGGGGAATTGGGAATTGGGAATTGGTAATTGGGAATTGGTAATTGGGAATTGGTAATTGGTAATTGGGAATTGGGAATTGGGAATTGGGAATTGGGAATTGGGAATTGGGGATTGGAAATTGGGAATTGGGAATTGGGAATTTGGGAATTGGGAATTTGGGATGCCTATCAGCTGTCGCACAAGTTGGGTAATTGACGCAAAAAGTAAAAGCGCTCGCGTCGCCAATCGCTTTCCTTGATTCGTCCTAAGTAGCCTGTTAAAGGGGAGGAAAGTTCGATGAGGATGTCGTGCATTTCTTCTGGAGTTAAAGGCTGAGGTGGTTGGGAAGCAAAATAGATCCCGTGTAGAGCATCTACTCCTGCATCTTCCAGTTTAGCTTTGTGGAGATAGTCTTTCACTAGCTGGACAAGATGCGATCGCAATTTTATTTTTTCCTGAACTTGGGTAATATATTGAGTAACCTGGTCATCAGCTTGTCCTGGTATTAGGTGATCTTTCAGTTGAAATAAATCTACTGAGTTGGGATATAGAGA